>CALJIU010000264.1 GCA_937974055.1 uncultured Neomegalonema sp.
GCCTCCTTGATCGTCGAAGAAGGCCCCGGATCACGTCCGGGGCAGCGCCTATTGTCACCTAGAAAAAAATCTCCCGCCCGCGAATACCCCACCGCCCGCGCCACCGGCACCAGCAGCAGCAGCGCATCCATCCGCACCGCATCCCACGCCTCGCCCAGCGGTAGCAGCGCATCTTCGCCCATCCACACATTGTCGCTGTTCACCACCATGAACGGCCCCGGTCCCAGCATTGGCAGCGCTTTCGCCACCCCGCCCCCCGTCTCCAGCAATTCGCCGCTTTCGTCGGAAAACACGACGCCTCGCCCCGTCAGATGCTCGCGCAGCATGTCGGGCAGATAATGCAGGTTTACCACCGCCTCGCCGATCCCCGCTTCGGCCACACGGTCCAGCGTCCGGTCGATTAGCGTGCGCCCCAGCACCGACACCAGCGGCTTGGGCCGGTCGGCGGTCAGATGCCGCATCCGCGTGCCCATCCCAGCGGCAAGGATCATCGCCTTCATCGCGCATTCTCCGCTGCAATCCGCGCCAGCACATCCGCCGTCGGCTCCGGCACATACCGCGCCACAAACTCCCGCAGGGCAGGGGCGGCCCCCAAATCCCGCATAAGATGCGCCCAGACGCGCGGGATCATTGACAGGTAGCGCGGCTTTCCATCCCGCACGCATAGCCGCGCAAAGATACCCACAATCTTCGCATTCCGCTGCGCGCCGATCAGATCGTAATCCCGCCGAAAATCCCCGGCATCCAGATCACCTCGCCGCGCCAGAAACCGCGCAATCATCGCCTCGGCCAGCCCCGGCGACACGTCCCGCCGCGCATCCTCCAACAACGATACCAGATCATAGGCCGGATGCCCGATCAGCGCGTCCTGATAATCCAGCAATCCAACCCGCGCGTCCCCGTCCCGCTCCGGTAGCCACAGCAAATTCTCGGCGTGATAATCGCGCAGCACCAGCGCCGACCGATCCCCGGCCACCCCGTCCATCGCCGCGCGCAGCAACCCCCGCCATTCGGCATCCCGATCCGCCGACGCGCCAGCCCCCGCCGCCGGACACCACCACTCCGTCAGCAACGCCCCTTCGCGCTCCATCACCGCCATATCATAGGGCGGCACCGCATCCCCCGGCTCCACCGCCAGCGCGTGCAGCACATCCACCGCCGCTCCGTATAGCGGCCCCTCCATCGCCGGATCATCTGCGCAGAGCCGCGCAAACAGCCCATCGCCCAGATTTTCCAGCAGCAAGAACCCGTCCGCCGCATCGCCCGCGATAATCTCCGGCGCGCTCAGTCCTCGCCTGCGCAGCATTTCCGTCACCGCCACGAAGGGCCGCACATCTTCGCCCAGCGCATAGGGCGCATCCATCGCGATATGCGGTCCGGCATGTGAATATCGCCGGTTCGACGCATCCCCCGGTACCGGCGTCACATCCGTTTCGCCTTCGTCTTCGAGGAAGGCAAGAAACCGCTCCGCGCGCGGTCGTGCCAGCGACGCGACAATGGCCGCCCCCCGCGCACCTGCTCCCCGCACCACCGCCCTCCGCCCCGCGCCATCCTGCGCCAGCGCAACGATCAGGTGGTCCGGGGGAGCCAGATGCTCCAACCGATCCGGCCATTCCACCAGTGTTATCGCGTCAGAAAAGCCGTCTACCAGCCCAATTTCGTCCAACTCATCCGGCCCCGATAATCGGTACAAATCCGCATGAACCACCGCCCCGCGCGCCGTGTCGTATTGCGCCGTAATCGTATAGGTCGGGCTAGGGATCGCCTCGTCAGTGCCCAGCAATTCCCGGATCACCGCTCGCGCCAGCGTCGATTTCCCGGCCCCAAGGTCGCCCTCCAACAGCACGACATCCCCCGGATGCAGCAGCGCCGACAGTCGCATCCCTAGCGCGACCGTCGCCCGCTCGTCGGGCAGGGACAGCGAAAACCCGGTATCCACGCTATTCGGCGGCGGCGTTGGGGTGGATCGGCTCGCGTTCGTGGTTGATGGCATTGCGCACGGCATCGGCATCGCGCAGAAAGTGGCATACGATCGCCTCGCGCGTCTGGCCTTCGCCCGTTTCGATGGCGATCCTCCCGCCTTGCCGCTCCACGAACTGCCGCACCAGCGTAATGCCCAGCTCGACCCGGCGTAGCTGCGGGATCGAACTGCTCAGGTCGTTGCGGCCAAAGATATCGCGGATCGACAGCGGGATTACCGAATCCCGGCACCCGATCCATATCGCCACATGATCCGGGCGATGCCGCACGCCGATCTCCAACGTGTCGGTCGCCGCCGCCTCGTTGCGCAGCGCATTGACCAGCGTATGGATCACCTCGCGAAAGCGCGGCGCATCCCCCGGCATCGTCCCGATTCCGGGCGGGCATTCCAGCACCATCTGCGGCCCGTCACCGGCATTGCGGCGAATGAACTCGATCACCGAAACCAGCATCGGCTCGATATCGATGGCTTCGATGCAGAACTCGAAGAAATCCGATTCCAGCATCGCCAGATCGATGATCCCGCCGATCAGTTGGCGTAATTCGTTCGATGCTTGCGAGATATTGTCGACGAACTCGTGCTGGCGTTCGTTCAGCTTGCCGCGCATTTCCTGCCGCAACAGGTCCGAAAAGCCGATGATCGTGTTCAGTGGGATTTTCAGCTCATGCGACGCGCCGTGGATGCTTTCGAGGAATTGACCCTTCAGGTCCGAAATCTCGTTCAGCTTCTCGTTTTGCTCGGTCAGCATCCGCTGCTTGTAGAATGAATCCGTAACATCCCGGAAAGCGAACATCGTCGCCCCATCGGGCAGGGGGGCCGAGAACATGTGAATGACGCTGCCATCCGTGCGTTCCAGCATTTCGTCCCAGATTTCGCGCGTTCCACCCGCCGCCGAGACATGCCCAATGGCCTTCACCCATAAGTGCCGATTTGGGTACAGCGCGGCGCATTGCTTGCCGATATCGGTGATATGCATCCCTTCAAGGCCAATATCAGTCACTTTCCACATCTTGCGGAAAGCGGGGTTCGACAGGCGACAGCGCCCGTCAAGGCCGAACACGACCACCCCTTCGCCCAGCCGCGAGAATGTCGCGTGATAGACCGCCGAGACGGTCGCCGCATCCCGCCGCATCGCGTTCTGGTCGGTCACGTCCTCGAATAATAGCATAAAGCCGCCCATGGGATGGGTTTGGGCGAAGACATGAAGCGCGGTGCCATCGGGCAAATGCCATTGCCGCTCAACCGGATCGACGATTCCGTTACAAGCATTGATGAACTCATCGCGCCATGTCTGGAAATTACGGGCCGGTGGCACGCGGTTTTTTTCGCGCAGCCGGTTGAGGATTTCGCGCAGGGTGGGGTGTCCTTCCAGCCATGCGGCTTCCAGCCCCCACATATTCGTCACGGTTTCATTGGCAAAGTTGAGACGCTGGTCATTGTTGAAGACCGCGACCCCGCGATGCAGCCGGTCGAGGGTTTCCTCGTTCGCCCGCATCTGCATGGCCAATGCTTCCGTGGCGCTTGTCTGCGCGCTGATATCGATAGCGTATCCGAACGTGCCATCCTCATGGGGCGTTTCGATGATTTTCAGCGTTCTGCGGGTGCCGTCGATTACACCGGAATGGCGCTCGGAAACCTCGTCGTTATCGGCCCGTGCCTGCGCTGCCTGCGCTCGGATTGCCTGTGCGCTCTCTCCACTCAGCAATTCGATCTGGCATGTCAGCACCGCATCCATGCCGGGTGCTTCGACCCCCTCAACATAGCGTTTGTTGACCCAGTTGAGCCGCCCCGTCGGGTCGCGTCGCCATGCATAGATGGGTGCGTTTGCAAAGCCGCGTTCCAATGCCTGCACCTGCTCTTCCGCCGCGACCAGCCGGTCGCTCATACGGGGCAAATGCTCGTTCGATCCCTTGGCATCGATTAACGTCACCAGTGCTCGCGCGCCCAATGTGACGCCCGATATCATGCGTTGTTGATCATCTGCGCCAACGAAACGACTTTCAAACGGCTGTCCATCATTGATGAGCGCCCGCATCTGTGCGGAAAGGTCGGCAGCGTATTCCTCTTTCACGAAAGCCCGTGCAACGGCATCGAAATCGCCGGTATCGTCGAGTTGATCGAGGATGCAGGCATTTCCCGCCGTTACATGCAGCGTATCACCAGACCATATCGCGGCCCCGTCCGCCCGGTCGAGCAACAGGGCATTCAACGCTTCTTCCGAACTCAGCCGCGCCTCATCCGTCCGATCCAGTTCGGTTTCCAGCACCCGCGACCCGCGCGCGGTCTTCATCGCATACAGCGTTCCGCCGATACCAACCGCCGCCAGCCCCAACGCCGCCAGCGCCCAACCGGGCGGCACCCCTTGCGCAGCCGTCGTCGTCTCCTCTACGGCAAAGGCGGCAGAAGCGCTAAACAGGGCGGGGACGGAGCAAAAGAGCGTCCGATAAGAAAGACTTGTGCGTTTCATACGGCCCGGCTCATCCTAAATCGTTCATCGTCTGGATAACGCTCGACCCCACATATTACCAGCCAAAATTGCTTAACGCCGATGGTGTGGAAGCCTTCTCCGACGCCTCCACTGATGGCAGCAAGGCATTCTTGCGCCACCAGATTTCCACCAGCGCGCCGGGTAGCGACGTCTGACTCAGCCGTTGGTTTGAGAATGTGACCGTCGCCCCGCGCCGCTCCAGCAACGTCTTGGCGATGAACAGGCCCAGGCCCATCCCTTCATACCCGCCCTCGCGCGCACGTTTGCCCTTGCGCGTCGTCAGGAACGGATCGCCCAGTCGCGACATCACCTCCGCCGAAAACCCCGGCCCGTCATCTTGGATTCGAATCGCGATGCGGTCTTCGGTTTCGATGATCTCGACCCACACGACGGATTTGGCGAAATCCACCGCGTTCTGGATCAGATTGCGCAGTGCGTGGATAATCTCTGGCCTGCGCGGAAAGATCGGCGAGGGCAGGGTGCCCCCCGCCACGACATCGCCATTCACAAAGTATTCGACCCGCTTGCCGGTATGCTCATGCGGCCCCGCCGCTTCCTCGACAATCGAAAGCGCGGGCGCGGTGCGGATATGCTCCATATCCTCGCGTCGGATGCGCGACAGTTGCGACAGGATATCCCGGCACCGCGTCGTCTGCCCCCGGATCAGCGCCAGATCCTCCGGATCGACATCCCCGCGCTCCAGATCCCGCTCCATCTCCCGCGCGGTCAGGGCGATGGTGGCCAAGGGCGAGCCTAGCTCATGCGCGGCGGCGGCGGCCATCGTCCCAAGCGCCGACAACCGTTGTTCGCGCGCCAGCGCCAGTTGTGTCGCCGCCAATGCTTGCGACATGCCAAAGGCTTCGTCCGCCACCCGCCGCACGTAGATCGCGATAAAGCCCACCCCGATGATCAACGCGCAGCCGATCCCCAGCAGATACGTATCCGGCAACTCCAATTCGCCATGCACCGGATGCGTCAGCGGCAGATGCGCCAATTCCAACGCGAAGATCGACAACAGCGCAATTCCGACCACGATCTGCGCGCTGCGCCGGTTCAGCGCGGCGGCGGCCACCGTGGCGGGCGCGATGAACAACAGCGAAAACGGATTGCTCAAGCCCCCGGTCAGCCCCAGCAGCAATCCCAATTGCCCCATGTCGAACAGCAACCACAACAACGCCGTGCGCTCCGACAACCGCGCATTCGGCGGCATCGTAATCATTGCGATGACGTTGAACCACACGGAGGCGAGGATCACCAAGATGCATGGACCCATCGGCAAATCATAGCCTAGCCCGAACCGCGCTACCATCAGGGTCAGGAATTGCCCGCTCAATGCGAACCAGCGCAGATTGCGCAGTGTTTTCGCGCGCAGCCAGTGGCGCTTGCGTATCCCCAGCGAGAAATGCTCGCCTAGGGCGGCTTCTTCTTCGCTAAGGGGCGGGGTCATCGGCATGGCTTTATCCTTGATGGGTACCCCATATCTAGCATCCCCATCCGGCTCGTCCCGCAAAAGTGACCAGATGCCCGGTTGTGCAGGTTGCACGCGGCACGATAAGCAAAAGACGTCTTTACATTTCGGAGGTTATCCATGGCTCTCGCAACGCGCGCGCTCCTCGCAATCGGCGCATCCATCGCTGTCGTGGTGGTTGGGACCGCCGGTTTCATCGCGATGGGCGGCAAGCCCCCCGGCGTACGCGATTGCCCCGGTGGATTGGTCGGGGCCGATATCGGCGGGCCGTTCGAACTGACCAGCCATACCGGACAACGCATGACCGACCGCGATCTCGCCGGTGGTCCATCGCTCGTCTATTTCGGCTACGCGACCTGCCCCGATGTCTGCCCCGCCGAATTGGCCGATGTGGCGGCGGCGGCGGATATCGTCTCGGAAAAGACCGACCTGACCGTCAAGCCCGTCCTCATCACCATCGACCCCAAACGCGACACCCCCGAATACCTCAGCGAATACGTCCCGTATTTCCATGACGACATGATCGGCCTTACCGGCACCGAGGCCGAAATCAAATCGGCGGCCAAGGCGTACCGCGTCTACTACGCCGAACGCCCGGATGAGGATTTCCCCGACGGCTATTCGATGGACCATTCCAGTTACATCTATCTTCTTGGAAAAGACTCTGAATTCATTACATATTTCAAATACGCCGATGGCCCGGAATACATCGCCGAAGGTGTCGCCTGCCATATGGGAGCGTAAGCGCCGTTGTGCTGTAGGGGCTGTGCATGTAATCCTTGAGCCGATGATGCAAGGGCACGGATAATGCAGGGTTTTGGCGACGCCTTCGCGGCGGCGTTTGCCCTGATTGTGGGTTTCGACGCCGATCTGGTCGAAATCGTCGCGCTGTCGCTCCGCGTGACGCTCAGTGCCGTTTTCATCGCCTGCCTTATCGGATTTCCTCTCGGTGCGGCGTTGGCGGTGGGCCGCTTCCCCCTACGCGGGATGCTCACGATCCTTGTCAACGCTCTGATGGGGCTGCCCCCTGTCGTCGTGGGATTGGGCGTCTATCTCATGCTCTCCCGCGCGGGGCCGCTCGGTGTTTTGAACCTGCTCTACACCCCCACCGCGATGATTATTGCCCAAGCGATCCTCGTCACCCCCATCGTCGCCGCGCTCACCCGCCAGATCGTTGCCGACCTCGACACCGAATACCACGAGACGCTACGCTCGATGGGGGCGGGGCGTGGGGCGCGTATGGCTACGCTGCTTTGGGATGGTCGTTTCGCCCTGATGACCGCCGCGCTAGCCGGTCTAGGCCGTGCATTGGCCGAGGTTGGGGCCGTGATGATCGTTGGCGGCAATATCGACCATGTGACCCGCGTAATGACCACCGCCATCGCGTTGGAGACGTCCAAAGGCGAACTCGCCACCGCCCTTGGCCTCGGCATCGTTCTGATGGTCCTCTCCATTGCCCTCAACGCCCTGTTGATGGGCGCAAAGGCCACGTCCGAGCGTATGGCCCATGCTTAGACTGGTCCAGAATACCCCACCCCCCGTTGCCCTGCGCCTCGATGATGTTGGCCTGTGCCGGGGCGGGCGTATGGTGCTCGACGGTCTATCGCTCGACGTTCCGGCCCAAGGCATCACCGCGATCATGGGGCCGAATGGCGCGGGCAAAAGCCTATCGCTGCGCATTATGGCGGGTCTGATCGCGCCCGAAGCCGGCACCTGCACCCATGACCTGAGCGGCAAGCAGGATATTGCCCTCGTCTTTCAAAAGCCGGTCCTGCTGCGCCGCACCGTCCGCGCGAACCTCGCCCATGCCCTCGCCATTTACGGTGTGCCACGCGCCAAGCGAAAGGCACGCATCGCCGATCTGCTCGACTTCGGACGCCTCGGCGCAATCGCCGACAGCCCCGCCCGCGCATTGTCGGGGGGTGAGCAACAGCGTGTCGCGATGGTCCGGGCGCTCGCCGCCAAACCGAAACTCCTACTGCTCGACGAACCCACCGCCAGCCTCGACCCGCAGGCCACCGACGCCATCGAGACATTGATCCGCGATACTGCTGCGGCGGGCGCGGCCATCGTTCTCGTCACCCATGACCGGGGGCAAGCGACCCGCCTCGCGGACCATATCCGCTTCATGCATCGCGGCCAGTTGGTCGAGGCGGCCCCGGCGGCGCAATTCATGCTTGCCCAGAAATCGCCCGAAGCGCAGGCTTATCTATCAGGCCACCTTCTCCTCTGACGCGGGATATCCCATGCGCTTCCTCCTTGCCGCCGCCCTTTTCGCCACCCCCGCGATGGCCACCGATTACATCGTCGTGCAATCCACGACTTCCACCGCAAATTCAGGCTTGTACGACGCCATTCTGCCCGAATACGCGAAGACCAGCGATACGCAGGTCCGCGTCGTGGCTGTCGGCACCGGCCAAGCCTTGCGCAATGCCCGCAATTGCGATGGCGACGTCTTGCTCGTCCATGCCAAAGCCGCCGAACAAGCCTTTGTATCCGAAGGGTATGGCGTGGCACGACACGACCTCATGTACAACGATTTCGTCCTTGTTGGCCCCGCCGAAGACCCCGCCGACACGCAAGGTTTGGGCATCCACGACGCCCTTGCCGCCATAGCCGCCGTCCGCGCCCCTTTCGTCTCGCGCGGCGATGACAGCGGCACGCATAAGAAAGAACGCGCCCTGTGGGCCGACACCGACACAGACCCCACCGATGACAGTGGCAGGTGGTACCGCGAAACCGGCTCCGGCATGGGCGCAACGCTCAATATCGCCACCGGCATGGGGGCCTATACCCTCACCGACCGTGCCACATGGATCGCCTTCGCCAACAAAGGCGATACCCGCATCCTCTCCGAAGGCGATGAGGCATTATTCAATCAATACGGCATCATTCTCGTCAATCCGGCGAAATGCCCGTCGGTAAAGGCCGATACGGCCCAAGACTTCATAGATTGGATGCTTTCCCCAACCGGCCAATCCGCCATCGCCGCCCATACTCGCGACGGCGAACAACTCTTTTTCCCCAATGCCGAGTGACGAAGTAAAAATAGCGACCCACCCCCACTATCCGCCAGAGGAAAACCATGCCCGACCGCAAAACCATCCTCATCACCGGCTGTTCCTCCGGCATCGGCTACACCTGCGCCCATGGGCTGAAAGTGCGCGGCTGGCGCGTCATCGCCTCTTGCCGCCGTGCAGATGATGTCGAGCGGTTGCGAGGCGAGGGACTCGAATGCGTCCTCATCGATTACGAAGACGAGGCCAGCATCCATGCGGGGTTCGACGAGGCGATGGACATGACCGACAATCGCCTCGACGCCCTGTTCAATAACGGGGCCTACGGCATCCCCGGTATGACCGAAGACCTCTCCACCGATGCCCTGCGCCAGATATTCGAGGCCAATTTCTTTGGCTGGCACACGCTCACCTGCCGCGCGATCCCCATCATGCGCGAGGCCGGGGCAGGGCGCATCGTCCAGAACTCCTCGGTCCTCGGTTTCGCGGCTCTGCCCGCACGCGGGGCGTATAACAGCACCAAATTCGCCCTCGAAGGCCTGACCGATACCCTCCGCCTCGAACTTTACGGCACGGGGGTCGACATGATCCTCATCGAACCCGGCCCCGTTACCAGCAAGATTCGCGAAAACGCCCGAACCCACTACGATAAATGGATAAAACCGATCCGTGAGCATTCGCCGTGGGATGATTACTACGGCGATACATTGGAGCCGCGCCTGTACAAAGAATACGAAAAAGACCGCTTCGAGCTTGGCCCTGAATCTGTGCTGCGCAAGCTGATCCACGCCCTCGAATCCCCCCGCCCGCGCCCCCGCTACTACGTCACCACCCCCACCTACATCGCCGGGACGCTGAAACGCCTGCTGCCGACCCGCCTTTTCGATGCGGTAATGCGCCGCAGTTCGTGAAAACCGCGAGGGTTTGTCGCACCCGTCCTGCGCGCTAGATAGCCCGACATGACAAAAGCAATCCTCGCCCTCGCCGTCCTCGTGATGGCCGGTGTCGTGATCGTCTTGGGGCGAGGCATGGGCACCATTGGCAAGTCGGGTACGGCGAATGGCCGCTACTCGAACCGCATGATGCGCTGGCGCATCGGCCTGCAATTCCTTGCGGTGGCCCTGATCGTTCTCGTGACATGGCTCGCGGTACCCGTCTAAACCCGCGTCAGCGCAAACCCCTCACAGTCCGGAGCGCCGAATGGTCGTCCTCTCGAAAATCTACACGAAATCCGGCGATAAGGGCGAAACCGCCCTTGGTAATGGCGAGCGCGTGCCAAAATTCGCGGCGCGCGTCGATGCCTATGGCGGCTCCGACGAGACAAACGCCACTGTCGGCCTCGCCCGCTTGCACGCGACGGGAGAGATGGACGAGGCGCTGGCGCGCATACAGAACGATCTGTTCGATCTGGGTGCCGACCTCTGCCGCCCCGATATGGCCAAGGATGCGGAGGCCGAATACCCGCCCCTGCGCATGACCCCCGGCCAGACCGACCGGCTCGAAGCCGAAATCGACGCGATGAACGAGCGCCTCGAACCCCTGCGTTCCTTCGTCCTGCCCGGCGGCTCACCCCTCGCAGCGGCCCTCCACCTCTGCCGCACCGTCAGCCGCCGCGCCGAGCGCGGTATCGTCGAACTAGCGACACAAGAAGACGTCAACCCCGATGCCACCCGCTACATGAACCGCCTCAGCGACTGGTTCTTTGTGGCCAGCCGTATCGCCAATGACGATGGCAAAGCAGATGTATTGTGGGTGCCCGGCGCGAACCGCTAATGATGTAAATCTATTGTTTGGGGCAGGCGTCTGTGTTGTATCGACTTGTCCGATGGGTAACGCACAGGATTACTAATGCCAAAATTATGCCCGCTTCCCGTCGTTCTATGTGACATCCCACACAATGGGTGACGCAGCAAACATGCCCAAGGGCCGCAAGATCGTGGCAGATGACGGCTCGACGCTTACCGAATGGCCCGACCTCGAAACCTCCTACGCGCGCCTTCTCGAATACACTTTCGGACGCGCGCAGCAGGAGGGACGCCTCGCCTCCGTCGTCGTGGTCGGTGCGATGGATGGACGTCGTTTCGACGCGCTCTACCCCTATCTTTCAAAGGGTCTTGCCAAAGCCATCCTAATCGAGCCGATCCCCGACCGCTTCGCCCTGTTGGGCCAGACCTTCGCGGGGCAGGAAAACCTGATCTTTGAGAATTGCGCAATCGACGCGACGGTCGGTACTCGCGAAATGCTCTACGTGCCGATTGATGCCGTCGAGGCGAGCGGTCTGCCCGAAGATGTCATCGGCATGTCGTCCTTCTACGACGACCGTAATGGCATCGGCGGCGTTGGTGGCACCGCCGACCGCTTCGCTGCCATCGAGGCGCATCGACAGCGGATCGAAGTCCGCACCTGTCCGCTTACTGATATCGTCCAAAAGCATGGCTTCACACAGATCGACATTCTCCAGACCGATACCGAAGGCCATGACCTCTACGTTCTAAAATCCCTCGATATGGATGTGGTCGAGCCGGACACGATCTTTATGGAATATTACAATATGCCGACCGAAGAGCGCGCCGAACTGGTCAGTATTTTCGAGGCGCGAAACTACATCTACGGCAATGTCAGGAAAGATATTTGCGCGACGAAGCACCGCCTGCCTGCCGTAAAGACCTCTGCGGTAGAGGCGCGGCTCCGCAAACTCAAACGATCTATCGTCAAGCGTATCCCCGGTTTGAAGGCCTGATCTTATATCCGTTCATGTAAGTTCAGGGAGTTGACGTTAACGTCAACATCATGTACCGACCATCCCCGAAATGACGTTCCCGCGACACCCCGCGTCGCTTTTGCCAGTGGCATTCGTGTGCCGGGGGCGTTAATCGGGAGCAGATTGCAGACGCACCCGCCTCGCGCGGGTTTTGGGAGGTATGGCGATGAAGGTACTCGTGCCCGTGAAAAGGGTGATCGACTATAACGTAAAGGTGCGCGTCAAGGCGGACCAAACCGGTGTCGATCTGGCCAATGTGAAGATGTCGATGAACCCCTTCGACGAAATTGCCGTCGAACAGGCGATCCGTCTTAAAGAGGCCGGTCAGGCCGAGGAAGTCGTCGTCGTCTCCATCGGCGTCACGAAATCGCAGGAAACCCTGCGCAACGCCCTCGCCATGGGTGCCGACCGCGCGATCCTCGTGGAAGCGACCGATAACGTCGAAAACGATATCGAACCGCTCGCCGTCGCGAAGATTCTCAAGGCCATCGTTGATGAGGAACAGCCCGGTCTGGTCCTGATGGGCAAGCAGGCCATCGATAACGACATGAACGCCACGGGCCAGATGCTGTCGGCCCTCATGGGCTGGCCTCAGGCGACTTTCGCCTCCGACATCGCAATCGAAGGCGACAAGGCCAAAGTTACGCGCGAAATCGACGGTGGCCTTCAGGTCATCTCCGTCAATATGCCTTGCGTGATGACGGTCGACCTGCGCCTGAACGAGCCGCGCTATGCCTCGCTGCCGAACATCATGAAGGCGAAGAAGAAGCCGATGGAAACCAAGACGCCCGCCGATTACGGCGTCGACGTCGCGCATCGCCTGACCATCGAAAAGGTCGAGGAACCACCCGCCCGCAAGGCCGGTGTCATGGTCGCCTCGGTCGACGAATTGGTCGACAAGTTGAAAACCGAAGCGGGAGTCCTCTGATATGGCCGTACTTCTCCTTGCAGAACATGACAACGAAACCCTCAACGACGCGACGGCCAAGACCGTGACCGCCGCCGCGCAGATGGGGGGTGATATTCACATTCTTTGCGCCGGTTCAGACTGTGGTGGCGTCGCGCAGCAGGCCGCCAAGCTTGATGGCGTGTCCAAGGTGCTCTGCGCCAAGGACGCCGCCTATGGTCACGATATGGCCGAGCCGCTGGCCGCCCTGATCGTCGGTCTTGCCGGTGATTACGACCACATCATCGCCCCGGCCACCACCAGCGGTAAGAACGTCATGCCCCGTGTTGCGGCCCTGCTCGACGCGATGGTCATCTCGGATATTTCCGCTGTCTTCGGGCCGGATACCTTCGAGCGTCCCATCTACGCGGGCAACGCCATGGCGACGGTCAAATCCAATGACGCCAAGAAAGTTATCACCGTGCGCGGGGCCAGCTTCGACGCTGCAGGCGAGGGCGGTTCCGCTTCGGTTGAAGAAATCTCCGCCGCCGAAAACCCCGGCCTTTCCGAATGGGTCGAGGATAAGGTTGTCGAAAGTGACCGTCCTGAGTTGACCTCCGCCAAGCGCATCGTCTCCGGCGGTCGTGGTGTTGGATCGAAGGAAAACTTCGAGATCATCGATCGCGTTGCCGACAAGCTGGGTGCCGCCGTCGGCGCATCCCGTGCAGCGGTCGATTCGGGTTATGCCCCCAATGATTACCAGGTCGGCCAGACCGGCAAGGTCGTCGCGCCTGAGCTGTACATCGCCGTCGGCATCTCCGGCGCGATCCAGCACCTTGCGGGCATGAAAGACTCGAAAGTGATCGTCGCGATCAACAAGGACGAAGAGGCCCCGATTTTTCAGGTCGCCGATTACGGACTCGTGGGTGATCTGTTCGAGGTAATGCCAAAGCTCGAAGCGGCGCTTTGAGTCTTTACCATATACGATAAAACTGAAAGTCGCCCTATTGGGGCGGCTTTTTCATTTTTGGAACAACGATTTATGAAAATGCTGCACCTGCACAAAAGAATCCTGAAAACCTTGTGATTCCGGGGTTGACGTTAATGGGGCGCATGAGTAGGTTCCACGAACTTCGAGCAAGCGATTGCTACGAGGTAAAGAAATCCAGACGCGAGAAAACATGATCCTGGCAGATGCCTTGATCCTCTGTCTCGACTTCGGAAGGCGCGCTCGCCATTCCGGAGCTTTTCACGTTGTCGTACTGAAATTTGACGACCCGTTCACCGTGAGTAGGGCTGCCTGAATGCCGACGATACAACAGTTGATCCGCAAGCCGCGCAAACCCAAGATCAAGCGCAGCAAATCGGTCCACCTTGAAGAGTGCCCGCAGAAACGTGGTGTGTGCACGCGCGTTTACACGACGACCCCGAAGAAGCCGAACTCGGCACTGCGGCGTGTCGCCAAGGTGCGTCTGACGAATGGCTACGAGGTCATCAGTTACATCCCTGGCGAGGGGCATAACCTTCAGGAGCACTCGGTGGTCCTGATCCGTGGCGGTCGCGTGAAAGACCTTCCCGGCGTTCGCTACCACGTCCTTCGCGGCGTGCTCGATACGCAGGGCGTCAAAGACCGCAAGCAGCGCCGTTCGAAATATGGCGCGAAGCGTCCGAAGTAAGGAAGAGCAGATATGTCCCGTCGTCACCGCGCCGAGAAACGCGAAGTCCTGCCCGACCCGAAGTTCGGCGATACGATTTTGACCAAGTTCATGAACAACCTCATGTACGATGGTAAGAAGTCCTCCGCCGAAAGTATCGTCTACGGCGCTCTCGACATCGTCGAAAGCAAGACCCGTCGCGACCCGATTGAAGTGTTCCGCGAGGCCCTCGACAACATCAAGCCCGCCGTGGAAGTTCGCTCCCGCCGCGTGGGTGGTGCCACCTATCAGGTGCCAGTCGATGTTCGTCCTGAGCGTCGTGAAGCTCTCGCAATCCGCTGGCTCATCAAGGCGGCCCGCGCGCGCTCCGAGAATACGATGGTCGACCGCCTGTCTGGCGAATTGGTCGATGCCATCAACAACCGTGGCGCTGCGGTCAAAAAGCGCGAAGACACGCACAAGATGGCCGATGCGAACAAGGCCTTCTCTCACTTCCGCTGGTAACCCAGTCCTGATCCACGTTTACGTCAAGGTACCCTGACATGGCCCGCGAATATCCACTTGAGCGCTACCGGAACTTCGGAATCATGGCGCATATCGACGCCGGTAAGACGACGACGACCGAGCGTGTTCTCTTCTACACCGGCAAGTCGCACAAGATTGGCGAAGTCCATGACGGTGCCGCGACGATGGATTGGATGGAGCAGGAGCAGGAGCGCGGCATCACCATCACGTCCGCCGCGACGACGACGTTCTGGGAGCGTACCGAGGACGGTACGACCGCGCAGTCGCCGAAATTCCGCTTCAACATCATCGACACGCCCGGCCACGTTGACTTCACCATCGAAGTCGAGCGTTCGCTTGCGGTCCTCGATGGTGCCGTTTGTGTGCTTGATGCCAACGCTGGTGTCGAACCTCAGACGGAGACGGTTTGGCGTCAGGCTGATCGTTACAAGGTTCCGCGCATTGTCTTCGTCAACAAGATGGACAAGACCGGCGCAGACTTCTTCAACTGCGTTCACATGATCAAGGACCGCACCGGCGCAACGCCCGTGCCGATCCAGATCCCGATTGGTGCCGAGACCGAGCTGGAAGGCATGGTCGACCTTATTACCATGAAGGAATGGGTGTGGCAGGGTGAAGACCTCGGTGCATCTTGGGAGCTGCGCGAAATTCGCGCCGACCTTAAGGACACCGCCGACGAATGGCGCGCCAAGATGATCGAAAACGCCGTCGAGATGGATGACGACGCCATGGAAGCGTTCTTGGAGGGTGAAGAGCCATCCGAGGAGAAGCTGCGCGAGTTGCTGCGCAAGGGTACGCTTTCGCTGTCTTTCGTTCCGGTCATCTGCGGTTCGGCGTTCAAGAACAAGGGCGTCCAGCCCATGCTCAACGCTGTGGTCGATTACCTTCCCGGTCCTCTCGATGTTCCCGCGTACATGGGCTTCCGCCCCGGTGACGAGACTGAGACTCGCGACATGCCGCGTCACGCGAATGACGACGAGCCGTTCTCTGGCCTTGCCTTTAAAATCATGAACGACCCGTTCATGGGCACGCTGACCTTCACGCGGATCTATTCGGGCAAGATCAACAAAGGCGACAGCCTGCTGAACTCGACCAAGGGCAAGAAAGAGCGCGTTGGCCGCATGGTCATGATGCACTCCAACAAGCAGGACGAGATTCAGGAAGCTTTCGCAGGTGACATTATCGCGTTGGCGGGTCTGAAAGATACCACCACGGGCGACACCCTCTGCGATACGCAGAACCCGATCGTGCTCGAAACGATGACCTTCCCCGATCCGGTCATCGAGATTGCGGTTGAGCCAAAGACGAAAGCCGACCAAGAAAAGATGTCTGCTGGTCTGGCACGCCTTGCTGCCGAAGACCCTTCTTTCCGTGTCGAAACCGATCTCGAATCGGGTCAGACTATCATGAAGGGCATGGGCGAACTTCACCTCGACATCCTTGTCGACCGCCTGAAGCGCGAGTTTAAGGTCGAGGCGAATATCGGCGCTCCACAGGTTGCATATCGTGAAACGATCACGAAGCTGCACGAACTGGACTACACCCACAAGAAACAGTCGGGTGGTACGGGTCAGTTTGCTCGCATCAAGCTCATCATCGAGCCGACCGAGCCGGGTGAGGGCTACAGCTTCGAGAGCAAGATCGTCGGTGGTGCGGTTCCGAAAGAATATATACCCGGTGTCGAAAAGGGCATTCTGTCGGTCATGGACTCCGGTCCGCTTGCGGGCTTCCCGGTCATCGACTTTAAAGTGCAGCTGATTGATGGTGCGTTCCACGATGTGGACTCCTCGGTTCTCGCCTTTGAAATCGCTGCTCGTGCTGGTATGCGTGAAGGCATCAAAGCCGCTAACCCGAAGCTGCTTGAGCCGATGATGAAGGTCGAAGTCGTGACCCCCGAAGAATACACGGGTGGTATCATTGGCGATCTGACCTCACGTCGCGGTCAGGTTCAGGGGCAGGACACGCGCGGCAACGCAAATGTTATCGATGCCTTCGTGCCGCTGGCCAACATGTTCGGCTACATCAACACCCTGCGCTCCATGTCTCAGGGTCGTGCGAACTTCTCGATGCAGTTCGCTCATTACGAGCCGGTCCCGCAGGCACTCGCCGAAGAGATTCAGACCAAATACCAGGGTTGATCCATCCGGATCGTACTCGGTTGGGCGGCGAAACCGCCCGACCACAAAGATTTTAGCGCGCGGACATTGGCCGCAAACTACGGAGACCAGAGATGGCTAAGGAAAAGTTCGAACGTACCAAGCCGCACGTCAATGTCGGCACGATTGGCCACGTTGACCACGGTAAAACAACTCTGACGGCTGCGATCACCAAGCAGTACGGTGAGTTCAAGGCGTATGATCAGATCGACGCTGCGCCAGAAGAAAAAGCGCGCGGGATCACCATCTCGACCGCCCACGTGGAATACGAGACGGATGCCCGTCACTACGCCCACGTCGATTGCCCCGGCCACGCTGACTACGTGAAAAACATGATCACGGGTGCAGCGCAGATGGACGGCGCGATCCTCGTCGTGAACGCAGCAGACGGCCCCATGCCCCAGACCCGTGAGCACATCCTGCTCGCTCGTCAGGTTGGCGTACCTGCCCTCGTTGTATTCCTGAACAAAGTCGATCAGGTCGATGATGAAGAACTGCTTGAACTGGTCGAGATGGAAGTCCGTGAGCTTCTTTCCTCCTATGACTTTCCCGGCGACGACATCCCGATCATCGCAGGTTCGGCACTCGCCGCTCTCGAAGATCGTGACGACAACATTGGTAAAGAGAAAATTGCCGAGCTGATGGCCGCTGTCGACGAGTACATCCCTACCCCGGACCGCCCAATCGATCAGCCGTTCCTGATGCCCGTCGAAGGTGTGTTCTCGATCTCCGGTCGTGGTACCGTTGCAACGGGTCGCGTCGAGCGCGGTGTCGTCAAGGTCGGTGAAGAAATCGAGATCGTCGGTATCCGCGACACCACCAAGACGACCTGCACCGGCGTCGAGATGTTCAAGAAACTTCTCGATCAGGGTCAGGCCGGCGACAACATCGGCGCATTGCTGCGCGGTGTGGACCGTGAAGGTATCGAGCGCGGGCAGATTCTCTGCAAGCCCGGTTCCGTCAAGCCACACACGAAGTTTGAGGCAGAAGCCTACATTCTGAACAAGGACGAAGGCGGTCGCCACACGCCATTCTTCACGAACTATCGCCCACAGTTCTACTTCCGCACCACGGACATCACCGGCTCGGTTGATCTGCCCGAAGGTACGGAAATGGTGATGCCCGGCGATAACGTGAAAATGACCGTTACGCTGATCAACCCAATCGCGATGGAAGAGAAGCTTCGCTTCGCCATCCGTGAAGGTGGCCGTACGGTCGGCGCTGGCGTCGTCGCGAAGATCCTAGAGTAGTAGACTCGTTCCATCAGATGCCGGGGGAGGTCTCCCGGCATCTTTCCTTTCTAATGATTGGCAAGAGGCGTTCCCATGCAGGGACAGAATATTCGCATTCGGCTGAAGGCTTTCGACCACCGCACGCTCGATAGTTCGGCGGCGGAGATCGTAAACACAGCCAAACGCACAGGCGCCCAGGTTAGAGGTCCGATCCCCTTGCCGACGCGGATTGAGCGTTTCACGGTTCTACGGTCGCCTCACATCGACAAGAAGAGCCGCGAGCAGTTCGAGATCAGGACGCATAAGCGTCTTCTCGACATCGTTGACCCGACCCCGCAGACCGTCGATGCGCTGATGAAGCTCGACCTTGCGGCCGGTGTCGATGTCGAAATCAAGCTTTGAGGGAGACGGCGATATGCGCACAGGCGTAATCGCGCGGAAACTGGGCATGACCCGGTTGTTCATGGAGGATGGCCGGCAAGTGCCCGTCACGGTCCTCAGCATGGACAACGTGCAGGTCGTGGCACAGCGCACGAACGAGCGTGATGGCTACACAGCCGTACAGCTCGGAGCAGGAACGGTTAAGGCGAAGAACGTGACCAAGCCGATGCGCGGTCACTTTACGGTTGCCAAGGTCGAACCCAAACGCAAGATCACCGAGTTCCGTGTCAGCGAGGACAACCTCATCGACGTGGGCGAGGAAATTATCGCCAGCCATTTCTTTGAAGGACAGCTCGTCGACGTCGTCGGCACGTCCATCGGTAAGGGCTTCGCAGGCGCGATGAAACGCCATAACTTCGGCGGCCTTCGCGCAACGCACGGTGTTTCCGTCAGCCACCGTTCGCACGGCTCGACCGGACAGTGCCAGTTTCCCGGCAAGGTCTTCAAGGGCAAGAAAATGGCCGGCCACATGGGTGATGCCCGCGTGACGACCCAAAACTTGCGTGTCGAACGTACGGATGTTGATCGCGGTCTCGTTATGGTTCGTGGTGCTGTACCCGGTGCCAAAGGTGGCTGGGTCGTGATCCGCGATGCGGTCAAGAAGGACCAGAGCGACGCTGTCCTCTATCCTGCCGCGCTGCGTTCTGCTGCCGCCGCTGCTGAGAAAGCCGCTGAAGAGGCCGCTGCCGCAGCAGCAGCCGAGGAAGAAGCAGCACGCGAAGCCGCCGCCGCCGCCGAACAGGCAGCGATGGAGGCCGCCGAAGCGGAGGATCAAACCTCCGGTGATGATGCTGCAGCCGATGGCGCAACCGATGATGAAGGGAACAAGGCATGAAACAGGATGTCCTGACCCTTGACGCATCAGCGTCCGGCGATATCGAGCTTGACGAGTCCATCTTTGGCATCGAAGCCCGCGCTGACATCTTACACCGTGTTGTACGTTGGCAGCTTGCGCGCCAGCAGGCTGGTACTCACTCGACTAAGGGCCGTTCCGATGTGTCCTATTCGACGAAGAAGATCTATCGCCAGAAGGGTACCGGCGGCGCTCGCCACGGTTCCCGTGGTGCACCGATTTTCCGGGGTGGTGGTGTCTATAAAGGGCCAACGCCACGCAGCCACGCGCATGAACTGCCCAAGAAGGTTCGCGCGCTTGGTTTGAAGATGGCTCTGTCCGATAAAGCTTCGAATGACCGCCTCATCGTGATCGACGATGCGAAACTCGAAGACGGCAAGACCAAGTCGCTTAAGGCTCATCTCGAAAAGCTGGGCGTTCGCAAGGCACTCTTTATTGCTGGTGACGAAGTGGATGCGGGTTTCCTGCGCGCTGCTCAGAACTTGGCGAATATCGACGTCCTGCCAAGCGCTGGCGCTAACGTCTACGATATCATGCTCAAGGATACGCTGGTCGTCACCCGCGCCGGGATCGACGCCCTGACCGCACGTCTCGCGAGCGATAAGAAAGAAGGAGCCTCGGCATGAGCGACATCAAGCCGGAGCATTACGACGTCGTCCGTCGTCCGCTGATCACCGAGAAGGCCACCATGGCTTCCGAAGCCAATGCTGTCGTCTTTGAGGTGGCCATCGACGCGACCAAGCCTGCGATCCGCGATGCGGTCGAGGCGTTGTTCAACGTCAAGGTCAAAAGCGTCAACACCCTGATCCAGAAAGGAAAACGTAAAGTTTTCCGGGGTCGTCATGGTCGTCGCAGTGACTTTAAGAAAGCGATCGTGCGTCTTGAAGACGGCAACATGATCGATGTGATGACAGGCCTCTAACCGGGTCTGACAAGTTTTATCTGAGCAGGGGTTCATCCCCTGACGCGGGAGACAGGAAGCATGGCGTTAAAGAAGTACAAGCCGACTACGCCGGGCCAGCGCGGGCTGGTGCTGATCGACCGCTCCGATCTATGGTCGGGCCGCCCCGAAAAAACCCTCACGCAGGGTTTGACGAAAAAGGGTGGTCGGAACAATACGGGGCGCATTACTGCGCGCCGGATCGGTGGCGGAGCGAAAAAGCTATACCGGGTAATCGACTTTAAACGGCGTAAGTGGGATGTCCCCGCAACCGTCGAGCGGATCGAATACGACCCTAACCGGACGGCGTTTATCGCTCTGGTGGTCTACGAGGACGGCGAACGCGCCTATATCCTTGCACCACAGCGTCTTTCGGTCGGTGATACGATTATCGCGGGTGAAAAGGTCGACATCAAGCCGGGCAACGCAATGCCTTTGTCAGGAATGCCTGTCGGTACCATCGTCCACAACGTCGAGATGAAGCCCGGTAAGGGTGGCCAGATCGCCCGGTCCGCTGGTTCTTATGTCCAGTTCGTTGGTCGTGATGGCGGGTACGCACAGATTCGTCTCGGTTCCGGTGAGTTGCGCCGCGTCCGTCAGGAATGCATCGCAACGGTTGGTGCCGTTTCCAACCCTGACCACTCGAACCAGAATTTCGGTAAGGCTGGTCGTACGCGCTGGAAGGGTAAACGCCCATCCGTCCGTGGTGTCGCCATGAACCCGATCGATCACCCGCACGGTGGTGGTGAGGGGCGGACGTCGGGTGGTCGCCACCCTGTCACGCCTTGGGGCAAGCCCACGAAGGGCGCTCGTACCCGGTCGAACAAGACGACCGATAAATACATCATCCGCAGCCGCCACGCGCGCAAGAAGAAATAAGGAACAGTAGATGCCCCGTTCCGTATGGAAAGGTCCGTTTGTCGACGGATACCTCCTCAAGAAAGCTGAAGCAGCGCGCGAATCCGGTCGCAAGGAAGTCA
>CALJIU010000265.1 GCA_937974055.1 uncultured Neomegalonema sp.
GGGGCGGGCAAGACGCCGACGGCGATTGACCTGATCCAGAGGCTTGCGGCGCGGGATTTGGCTGTGCACGCCGTGACGCGCGGATATGGGGGAACTGAGCGGGGACCGCATCGGATCGACCTGCGCAGTGATGGACCGCGCCGAGTTGGGGATGAGCCGTTGCTTCTGGCCGCCCATGCCCCCACATGGGTTGCACGTGACCGAGCGGCAGGGATGCGGGCGGCGGTGGAGGCGGGGGCGCAGGCGCTTGTGCTTGATGACGGGTTTCAAAATCCGTCCTTTGCCAAGGATTTCTCGGTCGTCGTCGTGGATGGTGCGGCGGGGTTTGGAAATGGGCATGTCTTCCCGGCGGGGCCATTACGCGAGCCGGTTGCGCGAGGATTGTCGCGGGCCGACGCGGTGCTTCTGATTGGGAAGGGGGTGGCCCCCGACTTCGATGGTCCCATCATGCGGGCGCTATTGGCTCCGCAATCGACCGGCATGTCGCTGGATGGAGAGCGGGTTTTCGCCTTTGCGGGGATTGGCAGGCCGGAGAAGTTTTTTCAAACGCTGCGTGATCTGGGCGCGATCATCGTGGATAGCGAGAGTTTTCCCGATCATCACCACTATAGCGGCGCGATGGTCAATCGTCTGTTGGCGCGGGCGGATGAAAAGATGTTGATCGCGGTCACCACCGAGAAGGACATGGTCAAAATGCCCGCGAGCATGAAGGGGTTGATCTGGCCCGTGCCTATCGCGTTGGAATGGGAGGATGAGGCGGCGATTGAAGGGATGCTCGACAGGGTGTTTGCTGAGGCTAACGCGGTGTCGGGCGCCAATCGGGCGGGGCCATCTCAAACCCCGTGAAATCAAAACCCGGCGAGACGGTGCATCCACACAACGTCCATTCACCCATCGAAGTTGCGCATTGCCACCAATTTGCAGGTACGATGCGCTGTGGGTGTTGTCCGGCGAGAATTTCAGGTCCGAGTATATGCGCCTCGGCATCGTGGCCGTCTGGCGATAGGGTTAGGGATAGGGGTGCGCCCGCATACCAATGCCAAATCTCGGCGGCATCCACGCGATGCCAATGCGAGAAATCGCCCACGTCCAGAAGGTAGTAGATCGAAGTTCCCGCCGCCCGCGTACCCTCCGCCGCCTCGGCGCGCCATGTTTCTCGGTACCAGCCGCCCTCAGGATGGGGGGAAAGGTCGAGGGTGCGGATGATGTCTTTTGCGGTCGTCATCAGGGTTCCAATGCGCGGGCAAGGGCGAGAAATCCGTCGATATCGATGTCTTCGGCGCGCTTGGTTTGCTCGATATCCGCACGGGCCAGCAAATCGAGGCCGCCGAGCGGAGCAAGGCTGCGGCGTAGCATTTTGCGGCGCTGACCAAAGGCGGCGGCGGTAATGCGCTCAAGCGCGCGAAGTCGAACATCGCCGGGTTCAGGACGGGGAACGAGCGAAATGACGGAGCTGGTGACTTTTGGCGGCGGGGTGAAGGCTTCGGGTGGAATGTCGAATAGCAGGGTCGCCTCCGCACGCCATCCGGCGAGGACCGACAAGCGGCCATAAGCCTTCGAGCCGGATCGCGCGACGATGCGTTCGGCGACCTCGCGCTGAAACATCAGCGTCAGCGATTGCCACCACGGTGGCCACTCGGTCGTCAGCCAGCCGACGAGGAGTTCGGTGCCGATGTTGTAGGGTAGGTTCGCGACGATCTTTGGCGGTGCTTCGAAATGGTCGCGTGGATCGAAATTCATCGCATCGGCTTCGATGATCGTCAGCCGACCGGGGTAGCGCGCCGCAACCTGCTCCAGCGCGGCGATACAGCGGGTGTCACGCTCAATCGCCACCACCCGCTTTGCGCCTGCACTCAACAATGCGCGGGTCAGACCACCGGGGCCGGGGCCGATTTCGAGCACATCGCAGTCAGTCAGATCACCGGCGGCGCGGGCAATCTTGGCGGTGAGGTTGAGGTCGAAGAGAAAGTTTTGGCCAAGAGATTTCTTCGGCGCGAGACCAAACTCGCGCACAACTGTGCTGAGGGGCGGTAGATCATCAATGGCGCTCATGCTCGCGCCCGTGCGTCGGCCATATCGCGGGCCATGCGCAATGCCTCGATAAAGCTGCGCGGGTCGGCGGTGCCTTTTCCGGCGCGGTCATAGGCTGTGCCGTGATCGGGGGAGGTGCGCACGAAGGGCAGGCCCAGTGTGACGTTGACGCCGCGATGAAAATCAAGCGTTTTCAGTGGGATAAGCGCCTGATCGTGATACATGCACAGCGCGACGTCATAGCCGTGGCGCGCGTCGTCATGAAACATCGTGTCCCCCGGCCACGGTCCGCTGGCCGCGATGCCCTGCGCTTGCAGGCTGTCGATGGCAGGAGTGATGATTTCGATTTCTTCCCTACCCATCGAGCCGCCTTCACCAGCGTGGGGGTTGAGGCCAGATATGGCGATGCGCGGATCGGGTAGTCCAAAATCCCGCTTCATGGCGGCATGAATGCTGTGGGCGGTATCCACGATATGGGCCTTGGTTATAAGCGGAAAGATATCGCGCAAAGCCAGATGGACCGTGAGCGGCACGACACGCAGGCCGGGGGCGGCAAGCATCATGACGGGATTCGCGGTTCCGCCGAGTGCGCCCAAAAATTCGGTATGGCCTGGATAGGCAAAATCCGCGCCTTCATGCAGGGCGCGCTTGTTAATGGGGTTTGTCACCACTGCGGCGGCTGCGCCCGTGCTGACGTCCGAAACCGCGCGTTCGATGGACGCGATGACGGTGGCGGCATTGTCGGGTGTGGGGATGCCGGGCAGTTGCTCGACCTGCAATCGCATCGGTAGAACAGGCATGGCCTTGCCGAAGTGATCTATCGCTTCCGATGGATCGTCAATTTCGACGATGGGGCAGGGGCATCCTATCGTGCCGCCCAAGACGCGAAGGCGTTCGGGATCGTCCAGCGCGTAGAATGCGGGGATGTTCGCCTCATCGCGGCGTGCCCATGCCATCAACGACAATTCCCCGCCGATCCCGGCGGGGTCACCCATTGTTACCACCAATGGCGCGATCATCGGCGTTCGATTACCGCTTCCCGGCGCAGTTTACGCAGCAGGCTCGACGAATAACGCGCCAGTTTCTGCGCGGTCAACTCACGGCGCATCCGGTCCTTGCTTGAGGTGGCGGGGGTTGCGACTGCGGCACTTTCGATCCGGTCGCATACGACGATGATATGAAAGCCATCGTTCGAGCGTACCGGTTCGGTAATCCCACCAACGGGCAGCGGCAGGACCGCATTGCGAACGGGTGCAGGCATTTGGGCGGGGGTCAGCTCACCGATATCGCCGGAAATTGGCAGGTAATTGCCCTTGAGCGCTTCGATAGATCTGCAATCGGTCACCTGCGTCCGTGCGGCCTGCGCTTGTTGTAGCGCAAGGCTGGCTATCGAGGGGGCGGCATCGGGTGCAACACCCACCACAAGCTGCGAAAGCCGGTACCGGGCCGGATTATCGATCTGCGGTCCACGTGTCTCGCGAATGCCCATCAGAACGACCTCGCCACCATCGACATAGGGCCGAGTGACGCGATCCTTGCCAAGCGGTGTTACCATCTCGCGGGTCTTGGTCGACATTTTGGACTCGCCGACCCAGCCGAGGTCACCACCCGACGCTGCGGTCAGACCCTGACTGCGCTGGCGCGCGATATCGCCAAAACTGCTGCCGCTACCGAGTTGGGACAAAAGGGCGTTGGCCTCCGCCAATGCTGCACCTTCGCCCCGCGCGTCGATGGGCAACCGAATTTCGGATAGCAGATATTCGTTTTCGGTGACCGCGCCACCCGTATCGCCCATCGCTTCTTCGATTTCGGAGTCCGAAATGCGAATACGGGGCATGTAGGTGCGTGGAATGAGCGCGCGCCACGCCACCTCGGCGGCGATTTGATTGTCGAGGGCGCGGTCGCTGACACCGCGTGAGCGGAAATACCCTCGCATCGTTGCCGGATCACGCCCTTGTGCGCGTGACAAATCGCTGAAACCGGCGTCGATTTCGCTTTTCGTAGGGACGACACCGGCCTTGCGCGCCGCCTGAAGGCGCAAGGTATCATCGATCAGCAATTCGACGACCTGATTGCGCGGCACTTTTTCGCCACCCGATGCGGCATCGAGCAAGAGCTGGCGCTGCGCGATATCATAGCCGGTGATGATCTCGTCATTGACGATGACGACGGGTGCGTAATCCTGTGCGCTTACCGGCGGTGCGGCAACGGCGATCAGAAGAGCGGCGGCAATGCCGCGCAGGGATGTTGTGGTCGACTGTCTGAGGCCCATCATCGTTCGTCTGTCATCCGTATTTGCTAGGGTGCGCGGGGTCAGCCCCCGAGACTTTTCAGGCGGACTTCAAAGCCCACCGATGTTTCGTCGTTCGCATCACGATCATCGTTAAAGCGACGTTTGACCGATAGGTCAACGGCGCAGCATTCGTTCTCATATCGCAAGCCGCCCCGTGAAGAGACGAACCGTGACTCGTTCAGGTCGTGGCGAGCGGACCCGTACAATGTCCACTCTTCGGCCAATTTGATAGAGCCGCTGCCATAGACTTCTTCACGGTCATCGGTGAAACCGGCAAAGGGGTCGGCCTTCACATAGACGTATCCAAGCGTTCCTTTCGCAGTTCCATACTCGGCCTGAGCATAGAGTTCGTGGCGACGGAATTCATTTTCGTCTCCGTCGATCCTGAACCGATGTGTAATATCCAAATATGGCGGCAAGGTGAGGCGTAGCGCGCCAACATGGTCGCTGAGTTGGTCTTTCAGCCCCGATGCGTCGCTGAATTCGTCGTTGTCACGCAGCCGAACGACGCGGCCATAAACGGCCTCGAATTCCGCGCCGGACTCGGTTTCCAGATTGTAGCGCACACCAAGATTGGCGCGGGTGCCGCTTTCGAAACGGTCAAGGCCGGGAAAGCGGGAATCGCGCGAGAACAGGTTCGTCTCGTCGAATTCGATATCCAGACTATCCTCGTTCGGTAGTTGGTCGTCATCGTTTGAATTTGGCGCGGCGATTACCTGCGCAATCGGTTCGATTACATGCGTTCCAAAATTGTTTTGTGCTATGAAAGGATACCGGACATCCACGCCGACCGCGCCGGTCAGCCGTATTTCGGCATTCTCGCTGAGAACGGGGTCGTCCTCTATCAGATACAGGTCCGCTTGGGCATCGGCAAAGGGCGTGACCAGAATGCCGGGATTCGTGAGAAATTGCCGTTCCCACGCCAAACCGGTGCCGATGCGGTTGAAGTCACGCCCCGTCTCGCGGTCAAGGCGCAGCGCATTGGCCTCCACCGTCGCGATGCCCCAAGTCGGGTCTTGCATAATCCGGTTGGAATAGCGAAATTCCGGCGTTGGCTGCGGAACCGTATCGCTGTCTTCATCCGGTCGGAAGCTTTGGAAATGGACGAGGCTGGTTTCGGTGAAGAGGCGGTCAGTCTGGCTGCCCACGAAAAGGCGGCTGGTGGTGCGGTCCCTGTCGGAATAGCCATAGCGGCGCAGGAAGGTATCGTCCGAAGCGAGGTCGAGGCCGTAACCCCAGTACCAGTCGCGAAAACCGTAGCTGTCGAGCAAGAACAAGCCTTGCCCCCGCAATGCACCCCTGAATTCAGCGTCATCGTTGAGCGAGTTATTGTAGGTCGCGCTACCCCAAAGCAGATATTGCCCGATTTCCGTGCGGGCGCGATATTCACCCTCGATCAACGGGCCGTCTTTCGTGGTGACATATGGGGTTATGGTCAAGTCACGGTTCGGGGCGAGATTGAAGAAATAGGGGGTCTTGATTGACGCGCCAATCGTGCTGTCACGCGAAAAGGAGGGGGTCAAAAAGCCGCTGCGCCTCTCGACCGTCGGGTCAGGATGGCGAAAATACGGGAGATAGAAGACGCTGACCCCCTCGATATCGAAAGTCGCGTCTTCATAGATGATATCGCGGCTTACCTCATCATGGATCACACGGTCGGCACGCACACGCCACAGCGGCACGCGGTCATCTGCACAAACATCGCAGGCGCTGTAGACGGCTTTCGACAGGACGGTGTAGCGATCATCGACGCGCTCCCCCTCGACCGCCGCAAGCTTGCCGCCACCTTCGATGATAACGCGGGGCTGCGAGATCGTGCCGTTGGAAAGATTGGTCGCCAGCGAAGCATCATCGGCAAACAGAAATGTCCCGTCATCGTTGCGCAGGGCGACAGCGCCCGTAGCTGAAACGGTGCCGTTGGCGACATCGTAAATCAGGCTGTCCGCACCCAGCACGCGCTCGCCATAGAATGCCTCGGCAGCGCCGATTGCGCGCGCAACCTGATTTTCGGTGTCATAGGTAACCGCATCGGCTTCGAGGATCAGGGGGGTGTTTGTGTCCGAGTTTTGAAGGTCGATACCGTCGATCTGAATTGAACGCTGCATGGCGTCTTCTTGAATGAAAATGGGCGGCGTAATGGTGTTCTGCCCGAACGCATCATCTTCAAAAGCCGATGTCGTCAATGCATCCTGAGCATAGGCAAAGCCCGTCATCAACGGCCAGCAGGCACATCCTGCGAGGAGAATACGAGTTGTAAAGGGCGCGGGCATCGTCACGCTTCTCCAAAGTATAGCGACAGTGCGATGCCGAACAATCCGGCGGCGGCGACGGGTGCCCAAGCGCCGAGTTCCGGCGGGGCCGCCCCCGATGCGCCAAGCGCCATGCTGACATCGCTGAGGAAGTAGAGCGCGAATCCGGTCAAAGCGCAAACGAGCGCGATCCAACCAAACCGCGCAGAACGGGGTGGACGGATGGCAAAGGCCGCTGCAATCAGCGTCATACCTGCGAGAAACAGCGGTAAGGCGATGAGAGAATGAAGGTAGGAACGATGCCGCCGGGCGGAAAATCCAGCCTTTTCCATCCCTTCGATGGCCGCTGGCAGCCGCCAGAACGAGATCGATTCGGGGGCAGCGAAGCTGTTCTGAATCTCGATTGCCGTCAGCTTGGTGGCGATGCTGCCCTTGGGTTGACGATCCGGTTCGGGCGATGAAGCATTGCCCCCGTATTCGATACGGTGGGTCACGATATCGTGCAATTCCCATTCTCCATCCCGTAGGAGCGCGCGGCCCGCATCGACCCGTTCTAGCAAGGCATCGCCCTGACCGAAAAGAAGAAAGGTGGTGTCCTGCAACTCGGTCCCCTCGGCATTGGTTTTAGCCGCATGAATAACCGTCTGGCCGTCATCATCGCGGCTTTCGCGGAGCCACAACCCTTCCGAAGTCACGGAAAACAGGCTGCCGCTGCCGCCCAAATAGCGGGCCTCCAGCCGGTCATAGGTGTTCAGCGCCGCCGAGGCCAATGGGCCGTAGACCATCGTGGCGACGAGGCCGATGACGATTGCAGCCGCCATCCCCGCGCGGGCCGCAGACCAATAGGTGTGGCCGGCGGCGCGGGCGGCGACCAACTCGCTGGAACGCGCAAGCTGCATATAGGCCCACATGCCGCTAAGGAGCATGACGAAGGGTACCGCTTTCAGCGAAATACTCGGCGCATGAAGCGCGGCCATGGCCACCACCACGCCGGTCACGCCGTCGATACCGCTGGCCCGCCGCAGCAATTCGACCGTATCCATCAACATGATGAGAAACAGGATCGCGGCAAAGGCGAAGAGAAAGACGAAGATCACGCGCCCGAAGATATAGCGAAACAGGATCATGGCGTGGCCTGCATCGCTGGGGGAGCCGCCGATTGCGCGAAACGGCCCCGTGACAGAAACCACAGGGCGACCAAAGCCCCCAGCACGGGCGGCACGTACATCAGGGGCCATAATCCGGCATCGGACTTGACCATATTCTGAATGACGATCCCCGAAACCCGCACGCTCACTCCGAGTATCGCCGCGAGCATGACGCGCCAAAAATACCCTCGGCGGCTGAAATTACCGCCCAGCATGGCGGCGGCGGCGACCAGCGCGATTGCCATACCGTAAAGCGGCGTGGTCAGGTGTTCGTGCCCCTCTGACGTAAAGCGCGCATAGTCCCGTTCGGAGAGGTCGCCTTTCGGCCAGAGCAATTCCCAAAAGAAATATTCGCTTGGTTTCCGATCGCGGTCCTCGGCATTAAAACCGAAGGCGGAGAGGTCATAGGGCAGTTTCTCGAACTGCAACAATTCGAGCGCATTGGTCTGGCGATTCACCCGTTGGGCCATACCGTCGAACAGGACGAGGCGCGGTCCTTGCGCCGAATCCGTCAGTGCACCGCGCCGGGCGTGCAACGTCGTTTCGGTATCCGGGTCGCGCCCGTCATGGACCAGCAACCCGCGCATATCCTCTGGCCCGTTTGCCTCGCGAATATAGACGGTTAGGCCATTTCCCGGATGGATGAAGCGCCCATCTTGAATCAAGCCCGCCGCAACATCGGCCTGAATCTTTGCCGTTCGGTCGCGCAGTGTTTGCTGGCCGATGGGCATCAAGACGATGACGACGACCGCGAGGATCACCGAGACGATGCCGCCGAAATACATGATCGCCCGGATCGCCGACAGCCTGCCTTGTCCGGTGGCGTAGACGACCACCATCTCCGAATCCAGCAAGGCGCGATTCAACGAAAAGATGACCGCCGCCAAGGCCGCGATTGGCAGAACGATGGACATGACCTGCGGCAACAACGGTACGGCGAAATCTATCAGGATGCGGGCGGATTGGCCGTTATTGACGATTAGGTCGATCACGCGCAGCGATTGCGCCAGCCATATCACGCAGGTCAGGATCAACGTAAAGAAGACGAAGGGCTGGACCGTCTGCTTGAGAAAATATCGGTCGATCAGTCGCATACGCACGCCCGCTTCCATTGACATACAGGGCTAAGGGGCGGGGCCGGAAAGGTCAATGCGGTTGGCGGGGTGGGCACGGCAATCACCTGAAAATTTTTTCAGGTGCCCTGCCTCTTTTCACCGATCTATCGGGTATGTGACATATGGGGTATCTCAAGCAGCAGGCACACCAAATCACCCCCCGCCCAGCGGCGACGGCCAAAAAGCCTCATCCCTGAAACTTGTTTCTACGGAGGCGCTTTCATCCCCGCCAGCGCCATCAGCGCCAGTTGATGCACCTCC
>CALJIU010000266.1 GCA_937974055.1 uncultured Neomegalonema sp.
GCTTGCGAGTCAGCCCGCTTGTCAACGCGATCCGCGCCGCATCAGCACGAAACGCGTCCGTCCGTTTCAGGCCCATAGTTCATCTCCTTTGTTGCAATAAATGCTATAAAAGGAGCGGCATCAAACCGGGACACGACCAAAGAGGTCTATGACCGTGCGGGGCGCGACGGGCTGATGAATGCCTGTCAGGTCCATGCCTACATGTCGCTCAACGATGCCAGCACCAAGGAAATGGTGTCGCGCTCACTCGGCTCCCGCGAAATCCGCACGCCCAGCGAAAGCACCAGCCGCACGACCGGCAGGTTCGGCTTCAGTAGAACTGTTTCCGAACAGACCCGTGCAAAACGCCTGCTGACTGAGGATGAGATCGGACGGCTCGGCACGGATGACGTTCTGATCCTCGCCCAGAACCTGCGCCCCATTCGCGCGCGCAAGGTTCGCTATTACGCTGATCGATCCCTGAAACGTCTCTACCGGAGCGAGGAGAAGGCAAAGCCGGTAGAGATGTTGAAATCAATCGTTGGAAAGCAGGTGATTGTTTCCTCGCTGACCAACGACAAAGCGGCTCGGATGGCCACGATGCTGAATATACTCAATGGTGCGCGCGATAGCGTGATAGATCAGCCCGCTTCCGAAATAGCAGGGAGCAGTAAATCGGAAAGGATCGTCGGGTTCCTCAACCGGATGAGGAAAGTGCGAAAGCAGGTTGAGGTCTCGGGGTGACCATGACGCAGATAAGCTCTGCGCCGATACTTATTCGCCTGTGCAGTTCAAACTGGCAGATTCCACGGTGGAAATGCTGCATTTTACCCCTGCATACGTGACCGATATCCACACTGAAGACAGGGTAATTACCTTGCAAATCTTCCATCTGATGGAATATATGCAAGGTAATGATCACACGCCAACATCAAATCAAACTCGAAAATGCCCTCGACGAGCAGGCCGGTGTTGTCCTGCTTGGCCCTCGACAGGTTGGCAAAACGACCTTGGCGCAGGACATTGCTGAAAGCCGTGATGCTGTCTATCTGGACATGGAGCGCAGCGCGGATCGCGGTATTCTTCAGGAGCCGGACCTATACCTGGACGAGCAGATCGGGCGTCTGGTCGTCATTGATGAGGTCCAGCGCATGCCGGATCTTTTCGGCGCCATCAGAGGGCAAATTGATCGACGTCGCCGTGCCGGTCACAGGACGGGACAGTTCCTTCTTCTGGGATCGGCGTCGAATACACTGTTGTCCCAGAGTTCAGAATCACTTGCCGGTCGCGTGAGCTATCACGAATTGCCGCCGTTCAGTCTGGTAGAGGTAGGCAACGATCATCTCTCGGAGTTATGGCTGCGAGGCGGCTTTCCGGACAGCTTTCTCGCGCGCAGTGACCGGAGCAGCCTGACATGGCGGGAAGACTTTATACGCACATATCTTGAACGCGATATTCCCGCTTTTGGCCTGCGTATTCCTGCGGAATCGCTCCGGCGGTTCTGGACGATGCTCGCCCATGCACAGGGCAGCTTGCTGAATGCTTCAAAGCTGGCATCGGGGCTGGGTGTATCGGGCCAAACTATTGCGCGGTATCTCGATTTGCTAGTCGACCTCATGTTGGTGCGCCGTTTGCCGCCATGGCATGCGAATGCGGGAAAACGCCTAGTCAAGTCGCCGAAAGTATACATTCGGGATTCGGGTCTCACCCACGCTCTGCTGGGACTGCAGACACCGGAAAGCTTGCTTGGACATCCAGTGGTAGGCGGGAGTTGGGAGGGGTTCTGCATCGAGAACCTGATTGCCGCGGCCCCCCGTGGAACGGAGGCCAGCTTCTACCGCTCATCGGCAGGGGCGGAGGTCGACCTGTTGCTAAAGTTGCCTGACGGATCGCTCTGGGCAATTGAAATCAAACGAACGACCACGCTGAAAGTGACGCCCGGCTTTTACAAAACGACTGAAGAACTGGATGTCAGTGAACGTCTTCTCGTCTATGCTGGTGAACGCGATGTACCGGGGGAGGGTGGCATTCGTGCAATGCCTTTGGCTGCGGCGATGAATCGTTTGGCAGGACTGTCGACAAAGACGTGAAACCAGCTCTTGTCCCTATGTCAACACCAGCACCTCTGCCACCCGCCGCCTCCCGTCCTTCCTCTCGACCTGAACGACGAGATCAAGAACGGATCGAGCGTAGTCGATGACCTCGACACGCTTCAATCCGAGACCTGCGCGCATAGCCATGAGGGCGAGGCGCTCGAAGGCGGCGTCAGGGCTGTTGGCGTGGATAGTCGTGAGCGCGCCAGGATGGCCGGTATTGATGGCCTCACAGAAAGACCAGGCCTCGATGCCGCGCAACTCGCCGAGGATGATGCGGTCGGGGCGCAGGCGCAGGCTGGCTTCGAGCAAAGCCGGGGGCGTGTTGGGTCCGGTGGATGACGCCCGCAATTCGACCCGGTTGGCGTGCCGGGGTCGCAGTTCGAACCCGTCTTCGATGGTGATGAGACGGGCAGCGGGGTCGATTTCGTGAAGGATGGCGCGGAGCAGGGTGGTCTTGCCGCTGGATGTGCCGCCCGAGACGAGGATGTTCCAGCGCGCGGCGACAGCCTTGCGCAGACCGTCCGTGATATCCCCACCGTCAAATAGGGCCTTGATCTCATCACGCTCCCCTGCCGGACTTGTGGCTCGCACACGGTCGAAAGCCCCCGCCGCGGCGAGATCGTCCAGCGACAGATCGGTCAGGACATTGCGGCGCAAGGCGATGGCGTAGCCAGTCTCTGCGGCAGGTTTCCCGACGATCTGCACTCGCCAGCTCTCACCCTTGTGGGGCACGTCACCGGACAAGATGGGACGGTTGGCACTCAACGCTTGCCCGCAGGCAAGCTGCGAGGCGAGGAGGGTCAATGCGGAACCGGCGAGACGGATATCCGTCTTCGCCATCACCGCATCACCCGCGCGCTCGGTCCAGACGGTGCCATCAGGATTGACCGCGACCTCGATGGTGTCGTGCGCATCCATCAAGGGCCTTAGCGGGGCGATGGCCTGCTCGAAATATCCACCTGATGTTGGGGCAGCTTGCAGTAGCGCGGTCACAGGTAGAGATCGCGCTGGACGAAGACGGTGACTGGAGAACCCTGATCGATATGGACGGTCGGCGAGATGGAGAGGTATTCCTCCAGCGTGCCATTGGCCGCATCGGCGCTGGCGGCGATCCCGTTATCGATGCCATCGTTCAGGTAAGGAGCCGCCGTCACCGCGCCCGTCCCGAAATTCGCCAACCCCGTAACGATGGACATGAGAAAGGCGGCCTCGAACTTCTGCGCGAAATGCGTATCGACCTTTCCGCCCTGACCGCCGCGTCCGAGAGCATCCGCGCCGGAGGAGCCGAGGCTGACGGAGCGGTGGTCGGGGGTGATGGCGCGGGTCCAGGCGACGAGAACGCGGGTTTGCCCGATAGCGACATCCGAGCGGTACTGACCGATTAGACGCGATCCGGCGGGAAGCAGGATGGAGGAACCATCCGCCGACCAGACGGGATCGCTGACTACGGCGCGAATTCCGCCCGGCAGGTCGGACTGGATCGCGGTTTCCATGATTCCGGGGATGAGAGTGCCTTGCGCGATCAGCCTGTCCGGAAGAGGCAGATTGACGGCATAGGCGGTTTCGATCCCTTCTTGCGCGGCCGTGTCGTGCCACGCCTCATTCGGGGTCTGACGAATGCCTTGTTCACTACGTTGACGGTCTGAAAGGGCCGATCTTGCGGGACCGGCGGCAGAGGCAATGGTCCCGGCTTCTTCGAAAGCAACCCCGCCGGAACCTCGGCGCGCCCGCTCTTCGGCAAGGCGTGTATTCGCCTGCGCGATACGCTTGGCCTCCAACGTATCCATACGCGCGATTGCGGCTTCGCGAGCCTCACGCTCGACGGCATCGCGGCGTTGACGGTCTGCCAGCGCCGCCTCCCTGTCCGCTTCCCTACCTGTATAATGGGCGTCGAGCGAGCGCAGTTCTTTCTCGCGCTCATGGGCGCGGGCTTCCCTCTCGCGTTCGAGTCGTTCGGATTCCAGCCGGTCGGCACGGGCGAGTTCTGCCTCCAGACGGAGGCGTTCCATATCCCGGCGGTGTTCGGCCTCCGCCAAGGCAGCGACTGCAGCCGGGTCTTCGCCATCTTCATCATCGGCAAACGGCACTGGAGATCCGAATCTCTGGCCGCTGAGCATCTCGGCTCGTAATTCGGCGATCTGCATTTCGAGAGCTTCACGGTCTCGGGTTTCGTTTCGCCGGTTGGTTTCGGCACTTTCAATCCTAGATTCCAGATCCTTGCGCATCGCTTCGTTGCTCTGGGCGAGGTTGCGCAGTTCTTCCAGCAAAGCCTTGGCTGCCGGGTCAATGGTCGGTGCAGAAGGGGCCGTTGCAACAGCATCAATGCGTGCTCCGAGGTTTTCGACGGCCCCCATGAGGTTGGCCATCTTTATCTCAAGGTCAGAGGGACCGGTTTTGATCGCGGGCAGGGGCAACGCCGGCGCCGCGAAGAGGGTATCGCGTTTGGGTGGTGTGGTCGTGTCCCGGTTTGATGCCGCTCCTTTTATAGCATTTATTGCAACAAAGGAGATGAACTATGGGCCTGAAACGGACGGACGCGTTTCGTGCTGATGCGGCGCGGATCGCGTTGACAAGCGGGCTGACTCGCAAGC
>CALJIU010000267.1 GCA_937974055.1 uncultured Neomegalonema sp.
GCGGCGCAGGCGGTGGCGCGGCTGATCGGCTTGCCATAACCAAACCGTGGGTTCAGGGCCGCGCCGGAACCTGCTACAGACGCACGACTCGCAACAGGGACGACGATCATGGCCGACACCATCCACACCAAGGTTCTCATCATCGGCTCCGGCCCCGCAGGCTACACCGCCGGGGTCTATGCCAGCCGCGCGATGCTTGAGCCGGTGCTCGTACAGGGCATCCAGCCGGGCGGCCAGCTCACCATCACCACCGAAGTCGAAAACTGGCCCGGCGATACCGAGGTGCAGGGACCGGACCTGATGGTGCGAATGCAAGAGCACGCGGAGGCCGTCGGCACCAAGATCGTCACCGACCACATCATGTCGCTCGATCTTGGGCAGCGCCCCTTCACCGCCGTGGGCGACACCGGCACCACCTACACCGCCGATTCCGTCATCCTCGCCACCGGCGCACAGGCCCGCTGGCTCGACCTGCCGTCGGAGGAAAAATACAAAGGCTTCGGCGTCTCCGCCTGCGCCACTTGCGACGGCTTTTTCTATCGCGAAAAGGAAGTGCTGGTCATCGGCGGCGGCAACACGGCGGTCGAGGAAGCCCTGTTCCTGACCAAATTCGCCTCGAAAGTCACCGTCGTCCACCGCCGCGATACCCTGCGCGCCGAGGCGATCCTACAAAAGCGCCTGTTCGAGCACCCAAAGGTCGAAATCATCTGGGACCACGTGCTTGATGAAGTGCTCGGCACCGACAACCCGCGCGGCGTCACCGGCGCCCGCCTCGCGCATCGCGAAACCGGCGAAACCCGCGACCTCGACTGCGCGGGAATCTTCATCGCCATCGGCCATTCGCCCTCCTCCGAATTGGTGAAGGACCAGCTTGAGATGCATAATGGCGGCTACGTCGTGACCCAACCGGGCAAAACCGCGACGGCCATTCCGGGCGTCTATGCCGCTGGCGACGTCACCGACCACATCTATCGCCAAGCCGTGACAAGCGCAGGCATGGGCTGCATGGCCGCGCTGGAGGCGGAGAAATTTCTCTCCGAAGACGATACCGGGGTGAAGGGTTGGGGCTGATATCAGCAGCTCTCGGCGCCAACCCCTTTATAGTAACTTGACTATCAGAATTTTCATAACCTATGAATTGATAATCTTATCTTTCAGCTTCTTATACTCAGATTCATCGATTGCATTTTCCAAAAATAGCTTGTTTATTCTCTCAAGTTGATCAGCAATATTGTGAGAACTGCTAACGTTGATAGATTGGCTTTCTGCTACTCGCTGTTGCGCAGATTCTTCTATCAGCTTCTGACGAGCATTTTTGAACTTATTTAAAAAAGACGTATAAGCTTCCTTGTTCATGTCAAATACACTGTAAACAAAATGAAATTTTACTCCTGCAGTTGAAAATGTTAGTCCATTGATATTTATAGATGAAGATATTATGTCGAGTATTGCGTATTCTGACACTTCTGGAAAATACCCAGAGCTACAGAATATGATTCTTCTGCTAGTTAAGTAGAGCTTCCCCGCTCGAAGAGACATTATAGAAACTCTATGCTTCCCAGAAATCATGCCTAGACGTGCTTCACCATCTAAAAACACTACCCCGCTGTCTTTAAGTGATCCCATAACTGATCCAATCCATCATTTCTCTTTTTATATGCCATTGATTTTCAAATAATATCGACTGCATGCTGAATATTATACATTTACAAATCATTGTTTATACATCCCCAGATTCCGCGAACCTCTGCGCAGAACGAGATACACTTTTGCTCTACTGACCCAGAGGCTGTCCACAAATAAACGGCCCCGGACCAGCAAAACAGCATTCCATGCTGCATTGCGTCCGGGGATGCGCTATCAGCGGAAGCCCCTGATATGGCCTTCAAATCGTGAAGTCCCGTGATGCATCGGGCGACCCTAGGCCCTTCGCCCGCGCCTCCTGCCACAGCGCCTCGATGGTCACCGCATCCAGCGTGGCCAGCAATTCCGCCTCCCGCGCCTCCCAAAACGGCGCAACGATCTGCTCGTGCAGCGGCGAGGTCGAGGCATCCTCTTCCTTGCCGCCCTCCATCGCGTCGATGGCCCGGACGATAGCGCCGACCGTGATCCGCCGCCGCTCCCGCGCCAGCACATAGCCGCCCTTCGGGCCGCGCACCCCCAGCAAAATTTCCTGCCGCACCAATTGCTGCATCACCTGCTCCAGATGCCGATGCGGCACGCCCTGACGGCGGAAGATATCTTTCGACTGCACCGGATCAGGCTGCGCGTGCAGCGCCACATCCAACACCGCCTCGATGGCCAACACCGTCTTGCGCGACAAAGCCAGCATCACCCCACCCCCGTCGAGCCAAAACCCCCCGAACCCCGCATCGCCGGGGGCAGCGCCTCCACCTCCGTCAGCGCCACGGCAGCCACCGGGGCCAGCACCAGTTGCGCGATCCGGTCGCCGCGCGCCACCGAAAACGGCGCCTCGCCGTGGTTGATCAGCACGACACCGACCTCGCCTCGGTAATCGCAATCCACCGTTCCCGGCGTATTCAGCACCGTCACCCCGTATTTCAGCGCCAGCCCGGACCGGGGCCGCACCTGTCCCTCCCACCCTTCGGGCAGCGCAATCGCAAACCCCGTCGGCACCAGCGCCCGCGCGCCGGGAACCAGTTCCACCGCCGCCGCCGCCCGCAAATCATACCCCGCCGCCCCGTCGCTGGCCCGCGCGGGCAGGGGCAGCCCCTCCCCGTTCGGCAAGCGTTGCAAGGCGACCGTCATCATGCCAGCGCCCGCGCGATCCGCTCGGCCAGTTTTTCGGCCACCGCATCCTTGCCCATGCGCGGCCAGTCTTCGGCCCCCGCATCGTCGATCACCGTCACCCGGTTCTCATCACCGCCAAACACCCCCTGCGACACGTCATTTGCGACGATCCAGTCACAGCCCTTTCGCTCCCGCTTGGCACTTGCATAGGCGATCACGTCCTGCGTCTCAGCCGCGAAACCCACCACCAGCCTTGGCCGCTCGCCAGAGGGCAGGACCGACACGGTGGCGAGGATATCCGGGTTTTCGACCAGCGTCAGCGAGCGCCCCGCCCCATCCGCCTTCTTCAACTTCTGATCCGCCGCATCCGCCACCCGATAATCGGCCACCGCCGCCGCACAGATCACCGCATCAGCGGGCAGCGCGGCCATCGTCGCGGCCAACATCTCGCGCGCCGTCTCGACGCCCTGCACCGTCACCCCAGCGGGTGGGTTCAACCGCACCGGCCCACTGACCAACACCACCTCGGCCCCCCGCGCAGCCAGCGCCGCCGCAATCGCGTTGCCCTGCTTGCCAGAGGATCGGTTGGCGATGTAGCGCACCGGGTCGATCGGTTCATGCGTCGGTCCCGACGTCACCACGATCCGCTTGCCCGCCAGATCACGCGGCACGCCATTCCCTTCCAGCCGCGCCATGATCGCGTCGAAGATCGCCTCCGGTTCGGCCATCCGCCCCGGCCCGTACTCACCGCAAGCCATGTCGCCCTCATCCGGCCCCACAACCCCAACCCCCCGCGCGGTCAGCGTTGCCAGATTCGCCTGCGTCGCGGCATGATCCCACATCCGCACGTTCATGGCGGGCGCGATCAGCACATCCTTGTCGGTGGCCAGCAACAGCGTGGTTGCCAGATCGTCGGCGTGCCCCCCCGCCATCTTCGCCATCAGATCGGCGGTCGCGGGCACCACCACCACCAGATCGGCGGCACGCGATAGTTGGATATGCCCCATCTCCGCTTCTTCGGTCAGGTCGAACAGGTCGGTAAACACCTTCTCCCCCGACAGCGCCCCCACCGATAGCGGTGTCACGAACTGCTCGCCCCCCGCCGTGACCACCGCCCGCACCCCGACGCCGCGCGCCTTCAACAGCCGGATCAGCAACAGCGCCTTATAGGCGGCAACGCCGCCGCCAATGATGAGGAGGATGGATTTCGGCTGGCTCACGGTCATTCTTCCCGGCGCGGTATATCAATGCCGCACCATGCGGCGGCGTCCCGAAAAACTCAACCTGTGCAGCACCGCAGCTACCCCACCGCCCCCAACAGCACCGCGATCACCCCGGCGCCGACCACACCGCCCAACACGGCGGCAATCGCCACGGGCCAGACCGGCGCGCGCACCTTCACCACCGGCGCGGGGGCCGCGAACGGCCCCGCCTCGCCCGACCGTTCGTCCAGCAGCATCACCAACCGCTCCGCCACCATCGGCAGGCGCGGTCCCAGCCCTGACAATATCTGCGCCGTCGTCTTGAGATCGTTCACGATCCCCTCCGGCCCCAGATTGCGCCGCACATA
>CALJIU010000268.1 GCA_937974055.1 uncultured Neomegalonema sp.
GTGGTCGGTGCAGTTATTCGTCGCCGTCTGTCGCAAGCACGGGATCGAGCCGTATCGTCATCCCCGGCAGCGGCGAACAACGGTGATGATGATGGTTGAACCGCAGGTGCTGGAAGAAACGCTGCTACCGCAGTTTCAGGAGCTGCAGAATGAATTGTATGATTACATGAACGACGTAACGCGGCACCTTGTCGAGAAGGGGCTTGGCTCCGATGGCGATGACACCAAGATGGGGCCGCCCCCCGGATTGCCGAACGCATGAAGGCGGCATGGTACGAGCGGGCCGGGGCCGCAGGCGATGTGCTGACGGTCGGCGAGATGCCCGATCCCGTGGCGGGTGCGGGCGAGGTGTTGGTGCGGGTGGCTGTGTCCTCGGTGCATCCCTCGGACGTCAAGCTGCGCGCGGGGGGCAGGCCGGGGGTCGATGGCATCGGCTGGCCCCGGATCGTGCCGCATAGCGACGGCGCGGGGACCATCGAAGCGGTCGGTGCCGGGGTCGATCCGGGTCGAGTCGGACAGCGTGTCTGGCTGTGGAACGGGCAATGGCAACGGGCGCAGGGTACCTGTGCCGAGTTGATCGCCCTGCCCGCCGCCCAAGCCGTGCCGCTGCCCGATGCGGCCAGTTTCGAGGCCGGGGCCTGTATCGGCATCCCGGTGATGACCGCCCATGCGTGCTTGTTCGGCGAGGGCGATCCGGGCGGCAAGACCGTGATGGTGACGGGGGGCGCGGGGGCCGTGTCGTTCTACGCGATCCAGATGGCCAAGGCGGCGGGCGCGCGGGTGCTGACCACGGTTAGCGGGCCGGAAAAGGCCGAGTACGCGATGCAGGCCGGGGCCGATGCCGCCATAGACTATCGCCGCGAAGACGTGGCCGATGCAGTTATGGCGGCGACGGATGGATACGGTATCGACCATGCCGTCGATCTTGAATTTGGTTCGAATATCGGGGCGCTGGCGCAGGTGATCCGCGAAAACGGCACCATCGTCGCCTATGGGTCGGCGGCGGTTCGCGAGCCTGCGCTGCCCTTCTATACGCTGATGTTCAAGCGGGTGACGGTTCGCACCGAACTCGTCTATCTGTTGCCCGATGCCCCGCGCCGGGTGGGCGAAGCCTATGTGACGGATGCGCTCGAACGCGGAGTCTTGCGCCACGAGATCGCCGCGCGGTTCCCGCTGGCGGAGGTGGCGGCGGCGCATGAACTGGTCGAGAGCGGCAATCGCCGGGGATGCGTGATGGTCACTCTGTGAAACGAAATTGCCCCGACGTTAAGCGATACGGTCGGGGCAATTCGCTTACTTCAGGCATTTCGCGACATAGGTCGGGATGTCGGCGCGGGTGATGCCGATCTGCGCCAGCGTCTCGTCGTCCATCTGGTACATCACGCTCATCATGCGGGCATAGGTCATGGATTCGAAAAAGCTGTTGATCCGGCGACGGATGGCGGTGAAGGGGGCGGCCAGACGGTCGAGCAAGCCATTCGTGCTGCCGGGGCGGTCGAGTTCATAGAAGCTCATGGGGTCTCTCCTTGCTGCGTTGCAACATAGATAGGTGCCCCCCGCCCCCCCTTACAGGGCTATTTCGGCAAAGCCGGTATGCGCTCAGTGCATGGAACCGATGCTATTTTGTTAACCTTGCGGCATGGAAAGCCATGTGTTCCGGGAAGAAGCTCGCCACGAAGTAGTAGCTGTGGTCGTAACCGGGGCGCATCGTGATGGTTGCTGCCTGCCCGCGTGCGTCGCAGGCATCGATCAGGCTTTTGGTCTTCAACAGGTCGAGGAAATTGTCGCCGTCGCCCTGATCGACAAGGATTTCGTCATGCCAGCCCTTGTCCTGCACCAGCTTTGACGCATCGGTGTCGCCCCATGCGCTTTCATCCTCGCCCAGATAGGCGGATAGCTGCTTGCGGCCCCAATCCGATCCATGCGGGTTGCAGATGGGGGCGAAGGCGGAGACGGAGCGGTAGCGGTCGGGGTTGTTCAGCGCCAATGTCAGCGCACCGTGGCCCCCCATCGAATGGCCACTGACCCCAGCGCGGGTGGTGTCGAGCTGCGGGAAATTGGCCTTCAGCAATGCGGGCAGCTCGTCGCGGACATAGGTGAGCATCGAGAAATTCGGTGCCCACGGGCTTTGGGTCGCATCGACGTAGAAGCCTGCGCCCTTGCCCAGATCATACGCCTCGTCATCGGCCACGTCGTCACCGCGCGGCGAGGTATCGGGGAAGATCACGGCCACGCCATGCTCGGCGGCGGCGCGCTGGGCACCGGCCTTCTCCATCGCGTTTGCATGGGTGCAGGTCAGGCCCGACAGCCAGTAGAGCACCGGAACCGGACCGTTCTTGGCCTGTGGCGGGGTGTAGACCGCGAAGGTCATATCACAGGCGCAAGCCTGCGACGTATGGCTGTAGACGCCCTGCGTGCCGCCGAAGCTGACATTGGTCGAGACGGTTTCCATGATGCGGTTCTCCCCTAGAGTTTGGCGTAACGTGGCGCAGCGAGAGTCAACGCGCAAGTCTCAGGGTTTAGTCAACGGGTCGCGATATCCATGCGGTAGGGTTAAATACCTACCGAGCCACGAAAAGGAGGATGCGATGACGGAAGAGAAGGTTCCCTGCCGCACGCCCGCCGAAGGGCGCGACGGCGTGACGAATATTCCGCGCTGGAAATACGATGCCGTCCGCAGAGCGATTCTGGATGCGGTCGGGAGCGCGGGCGAAGAGGGGTTTGCCTTTGGCGATTTGAAGGACGCGGTGCGCGCGCGGCTGTCGGCGGATGAACTGGACCGCCTCGGCTCGCT
>CALJIU010000269.1 GCA_937974055.1 uncultured Neomegalonema sp.
TCATCGTGATCGACGCGGTCGCCGCGAGCAGCACCAGCGTCGTCAGGTGTGGCGGCGTGCTGCTGTCGAGGTAGCGGGCGGGGGGGAAGGCGTTCATTTTAGCAAGGTAGCGACGAGAACTAATTTGTCGATGAAGGGCAGAGACCAATCGCCTGAAAAACTCTTTCAAGCGTTTGCCGTGTTGGGAGGAACGCACGCTTGACATTTGTTGGATTATCGGATCGTTTGTTCTTGTTTTGTTTTTAACAAGGATACGCATCGCATATGAGTTGGACCCGCTGCATCGAGATCAATCGGGAAGATTTGCTGCCCACCGTGGCGCAGATTCTGGCGATGCTGGGTGATAGCGAGATATTGCTGCGGCATATGCATCTGGCAATCTTGGCGCTGCTGCGACCGGCGGAGTCGACTCTACGGCGACTGATTGCGATTGCGGCGAAGGATATCGTGGTGGAACCGCGCGCAAAACGGGGACCGCCTCCGTCGGGTGGTATTCCGAAGGGGTCGGGCGAGCGTAAGCCTGTCTTCGTGGTGATCGATCCGCGCCGGGAGGTTGGACCGCCGAAACGCAAGACTGCGCCGGGATTTGGGCCGAATGTGCGGGGGTTCGATGATCTGGACATCGCGCCGCCGGGGCGTGTGGAGATTACGCCGGATGATCCGGTATCCGCTGCTGCTTTGCGGCGGCGGGTGGAGGCGCTGGTCGCGGCGATGAACGATATTCCGGGGCAGGCGAAGCGGTTGGCACGGAAGCAGGCTGGGATGGCGAGACCGCTTCGCGTGATGCGTCCTGGCAGACCGCCGGGGCATGTGGAGCGGGGGAAGCGGCCCATCGATTTGCTGCTGGCGGAGGTGCATCAATTGGCACTGATGGCGCTGGCGGGGATGAAAGCACCTCCGTGAGGGGGCAGGTTTCAGGCATCGGATTTGAGAACCACCGCCGCTGGGCGGAGGGCGCTTTGGTGCGTCTGCTCTTCACCTCTTGCAGAGTTTCGTGAGGAGAGATCGTTGCCCCTCACCCCGCTCCCGCAAGCGGGAGAAGACGTGCTCCGTCTATCGGGGTTCCGGGTCTGCGCCCGGAACAGAGCGGTCAGTGATCGCCGCCATCGGTCTGAGATTTGGCCGTGCTACGCGCCGACGGACATGCGAGCGCGCATTTCCTGAACCCAGATGGTTTGAGCAAGGCTGTCGATCACCGCGTCATGGGTTGGGTCGGCCCCGGCATCGGTGATGGTCTGTTTTGCGTGAACGACCGCCGGGATCGCTTCGGCATTCGGGATTTTCTCCGCCGCGAACATCGCCATGAACATGCCGTTCTGGTTGGCGCGCATGAAATCGGGGTCTTCCTGTTGAGCGTAGACCATCGCGTTTTCGCTGATCGGCTTGCCTTTCTCGCCCGATAACGCACCGAACACGTCGACAAGAATACGGCCTTTGTCTGCAATGCTGAGACCATCGCCGTCGAAGATCGATGTCCAGCCATTGACCTGCCCCATCAGGTACCCAAGGGCATAGGAATCCTGCCAGAAACCCGTGGGCAAACCATGCTTGGTGTGCACGTGGTCGATCATCGGCTGCACCGCTTGGGATATGCGGTCCGCGAATTCCTTGTTCTGCTTTGAACCGAATATCATGCTCGTTCTCCAGCGCGACGGGCGCGCGATTTATCGGCGGTGAGATCATGCGCGATGCTGGCCAGCGACGGCCCGCCCGTCTTGATCCATGCGTCGTCATTTTGCCGACAGGCCGCGAGGTTACGCGAGGATGCTTGCATGAAAACCATCTCCGAAAAGTAAGGGCTGGCCTCTTTGAGCAGGCGTGTTTCGATCTTTTCCCAATCCGCCGCATCGCGCAGGTGATCGGCGCGCGAGATGGCCAGCACGGATTTCTCCCGCGACCCTTCGGGCAGCGTCTCCATCAGCGCCTTTTCGGACAGACGCCATGCCTGCGATGCGATGGTGACCCAGACGATCAAATCCGCATCGGCCAGCACTTCGAGATCGCCCTTGTTGATACCCTTGCCGGGTTGGTGGGGAATCTCAACGATCTCGGTGCGCGCCATGCCCGGTATGGGAATACAGATATCGCAATGGGCCAGATTGGTTATGCCCATCAAGTCTCGCACCGCCTCCACCTCGAACCGGCGTCCGACGGTGTCTTCGGCGAAGATCATGGGGTAGATGCTGTGGCGGATCTTGATCAGTGGGCGGCCCGGCAAACCGGGATTGCAGGGCAGAGCCATCTTGCCCACGAGGGCATTGACCACGCTCGACTTGCCGGACTCGAACTCACCTGCAACGGCGATGCGGCGTGTTCCGGGTTCGCGGTCGCGGCGGCGGTCAACGGCGTCCACGATATCCTGCAAGGACAGTAAGTCGGTCATCGGTACGCGCTCCCCTTCAGGCGGCTTCGGTATCGGAACCGGCGAAATCGTCGGGTCCGGCAAGCGCGCTTTCACGCGTGGCGATCACGCGCATACGATCATCGATGATCTCGATATCGTTGCGCAGACGGTTGAGCAGGGCTTCTCTGGTTTCGGGCGTGTCGTTCCCGGCCAGCAAGCGGTAATCTTCGCGAAGGCGTTTGATCCGGTCGTTCAGCGACTGTTCCACGATATGCGCGATGGTATCGAGGCGGCCCTTTCCGGCGAAGACGCGCTCGGACATCGTGTCCATGAATGCCTCGACCATCTTGCTGGTCGCGGGAAAGACCTCTGCCGCCGTCACCCGGCGCAGACCATCCATAGTCTTGTCGAGATCGACATTCTTGTCGCGCCAGAATTTCCAACTGCGCTTGGCGATCATGTCGATCTGCAAGGCCTTGTTCGACGTCGTGAAGGTCACGGCGACGGAGCTGCCGGGCAGGGCATCCATGGAGACCTGCGCATCGACGCCTTTGGTCGAGCGGTTGGCCATCTTGATCGACCCCGTGAGGGCCATATCGAGTTTTTCGTCGATCTTGCGGCGGGCCATTTCGTATCGGTGGTGGAACGTACTTTCCAAGGCCACGCGCAGGGGAAGCAGGTCGATCTGCACCGCCTCGGCATCGGTGCTGCCATCCCACATCCGCTCGACGGTCTTGCGCTGGGCATTGATGAAGTTGGCGATGTGCTGGTCCATCTCGCGCTGGAGGGCGACCCAATGGTCGTTCATCGACTTGTCGAGTTCGCCATTCGCCGCTTCGATGATCTCGGAAATCGAGGTATGTGTGGCCGCGAGCAGGGCCATCTCGTCTTCCATCGTTTCCTTGCATTCGGCGATGCGGCCTGAGCCGTACATTTCGATGCGGTCCTGCAGGTCATTGCGCTGGCGCTGTGACAGCGTTTTGAGCGCGCTGATCTGTACCTGCATTTCCGCGACGATGCCGTCCATGAAGCGCGCGCCCGACCCCTTGCTGATGGCGGTCGACAGGGCGCGCTTGATCCAGGGCAGGCCCGATGCCGCGTAGAGGCGCGTGCGGGGGCTTTTGAAGGATTCGAGATTATGCGTTTCGTTGAAATCGCTGATCCGTTCCTCTTCGATGATGGCGCGGATATCGTCTTCGTTCAGCGATTCATCCATTGCGACTTCGGCCCAGCGGGCGCTGCCGTAGAGAATCGTGAAGTCGCTGTCCGGCACCGCTTCGCGGATACGCTCGCTGACATCCGCAATGATCCGTTCGATCCGCGCGGCGCGGTCTTCGAGTTCATCGACGCGGTTGATATAGATGATGACGTCCTTGCCGCCCTGCATCGCAAGCATCCGCAGCAAGGCAACGTCCACCTCGGTCAATGCCTGATGCGCCGACAGCATGACGAGGAAGATGTCCGAACGATCAAGCGCCTGACAGGTGAATTCGTCGCGCACGAGAAACGGATCGTTCACACCGGGCGTGTCGGTGATGATCGTCGGTACGCGGTATTCATCAAGGTCGAGATAGATATTCGCGGTCTTCGTGATCGATGAATACCGCCCCAGCGTCCCTTCCTGCGCGCGCGCATCGGTGCCAGCACCGGCGCAGACATAGCTTTCGAGCAGGCCGTCGGATAGCAGGTCGTATTCATGGTGCTTGCCGAGCAGCTTGGCGTAGGATGGGCCGAGCCGCTTTTCGGCATAAGTGCGCATTTCCTCGGTCTGGCTGCGTAGCAATTCAGGGTCGAAGCCGGGAAGATGGGTCTTGGCGGCTTTGCGGACGCGGCGGTCGCCGTTGATGATGCGATCCCAGGATGCCTCGTCGAAGAAATCGAACCGTGCGCCCATCTTTGGATCGCCCGGAATATTGACGCGCATATTGGTGACCACGGTGGTCCATGGGTTCACATCCGCCGGCAGGAAACCGACCTCCCCGATCAGGGCGTTCAGGGTCGAGGATTTGCCCGCCTTGACTTGACCAATGGCTGAAATCCGTGCCGTCCAGTCATTCAGGCGCGTGAGTTGCGCATCGAAAGCGGCGGTAAATTCGCCGGTCGAGCTGTCGCGCAGGACGGTCAGGATATCGCGCACCTCGGTGATGCGGCGTTGTTGTTCTAGGCCGATTGCCATGCTTTAGGCCCTCCCGTACTGACCGCGCAGGACGGCGAGTGCCGTTTCCAGACGCGAGAATTCTTCGGGCATGGCGCAGACGACCATGCCGCATTTTCCATTCATGGATGCGCAGGCGAGTGCCATGGGTGTATCACCGCCCCGGATGATGAAGCGCAGATGCGTGTCTTCATCGAGGGCGTCGCAGACCGCCGACCACTCGGCCAGTCGTTCGAGCATCCATGCTTCGTCGATGGATGCGCCATCGGGCAGCTCGACTTGCGGTTCGTCCTCCGACCATGCGCGGGCATGGCCGGACCAATCGCCGAGGAACTTTTCGAGCATGTCGCCCTTGGCGGCCTGTCGGATCGCTGCGATATCATCGGCAAGCCGGGCCACCGGATATCCGGCGAGGGACGATCCGGGCAGCGCACCATCCACAAGTGCAGTGTCGATCCGGGCGGTTCCGCGCTCGGATAAGGCAATCGTCATTTCGGCGAATGCACGGGTGAAATCCTCATCACCGGCATCGCAGACCGCCTCCTTCGGGGTCGCGTTTCCCTGCCAGAGTTCGGACGGTTCGACATCCTCGATGCTGATGACACGCCGGTTGCGGACGATGACCGAGAGACGGGCATCATCGCCGACGCCGAGGGTCAACATGCGGGGCAGGATCGTCGTCGTGATCTCTGTGGCGAGCAACGCATCGGCGCGAGTCGCGACGTCGGACGCGACCGTACCCTCCGCACGGGCGATAATGTCCTGAAAGGACCGTTCGATTGGTGTCATATCGGCCATGGTCTACACCTCGTCCGCTGGAGAAAGCACGTCGAAGACCACCTGCGCGGCGGCGTCGAGTGCGGTGCGGTCGGGCGCGGTTGCGCAGCGACAGACGAGGAATTCGTCCCCTGCCGATGCCTTCAGCGCGACGGTCCAACCATCGGCATCGATCTTGGACACCGATAGCGGCGCGCCGTCGTCGGCCATCGCCTTGGCAAGCGGCGAACCGGCATCGACCTTGGCGGTGTCGGCGATGCGTTCGAGGACGTCATGGGGCAGGGTCGTTTCGGAATCGATGCACAGGACCAGCCCGGTATCGGAATCGATCAGCATCGCGAGATCGCAATTTTCAATCGAATCGCGCAAGGCGTTCACGGCGTCCTGAGTCTTCTGTCTGCTTTCGGATGCCATGGTCAGCCCACCTTTCCAATATTCGTAATCTCACGCAGGGCGGCGACCTCGCGGTCGAGTCGTGTCAAAAACCGCGTGAAGGCACGATCCAAGGCTTCGTCGTCACCGGGGGGCAGACCTTCGGTCAGGCGATGCCAGAGCATCGTCGCGAACCCGTCTTCCATGGTCCCGTCCATGAAGGGCGTTTCAGCCTCTGCCCCTTGGCGCTGTGGAGCCGTGTTGGCTTCGGCTTCGATATCCGCGAAGGCCTGATCCGCCTTGGCTTCGGTTTTGGCTTCGATCTGCTTGGAGGAGGCGGTTTCGGCGGCAACCCCCATCGCCCGCAGGATCTGCGCGGTATCCATGGCACCGGGTGTCTGGGTGGCGTCCACGGCGCGGCATAGTCCGATGACTTCGCGGAACGGTGCCTGTACGGCCTCAAGATTGAGAAGCGAACCCATATGGACCGAAGTGAACAGATGCCCCGCCTCGTTAGTGACGCGCCGCAGAACTTTTTCGCGGTCGGTATCGGTGGTCAGCTTGTCGGCGCGGGTCAGCAGCAGGACGCTGTTCTGACGCAGCCGTTCCGGCATCTCGGACCACGAGGCCGCTTCGCTCTGCCGCCATGCTTGGGTGGAGGGCGAGCACCAGACGGCCACATCGGCAATCGCTGCGATACGCTCCCACGCGATGGGCGCGATGTTCGGGTCGGAACTGCCCGGTGTGTCGATCAGATCACAGATTTCCAGCACCGGTGTGCGCATGAACACGCGGATATAGGCGGTATCATCCACCGAAATGCTCGACAGATCGCTGAGATCGACGGGCGATTCGCTGCCGTCGATGCCGACGCGGTACGGCAGGTCGGCACCGTAGGACATCCACACGGCGGGCATCTGGGTTGCCGTCACCTGCGTGCGCAGCATCCGCCCGCCCGTTATCAGGTTGATGAAAGTCGATTTTCCGGCACTGAACTCGCCAAAGACCGCGACACGCGCACGGCGGTTGGCGGGGGCGTTCGTTCCGGCATCATTCGTGTTGGTCATACAATTCCCCTACGCCGCCATTGCTTCGACGAGTTTGCGGGTGTCGTCGAGCGCGGCGATCTTGGCGGCGCTGCGTGCTGTGCGTTCGCCATTCTCGCCATCTGCACCCGCTAGCGACATGAGGACAGTGCGTTGGGATTCGATAAAGGTGGCAAGAATCGCTTCGTTCTCGCGGCAAAGGGCCGGGGCCATTTCGTCCGACAACTCTTCGAGGATCGACGCGGTTTCGCGCACGATCAATGCGGAATAGCGCTGGGCCGCCGGTTCCTGCTTGCGCAGTCCCGTCCACCATTTCCTCCACCATGAAACGCTGAGGTCGAGGGCGATGGTCTTGCCGACGCCGGTGGGGGGCAGGGGATGGGAGGGCAGGGGAATCTTCAGCGAAACGCGCCCCGGTTCTATCCCGAAGAATTCGGTGTAGACCGCTTCGAGCTTGCCGCAGGTTTCGCTGTAGACCTCGGTCGTGGTTTTTTCGACGTCGGTGCAGAAGCCCTTGTAGCCGGTGCGTAGCATCATGCGCAGACCAGCGGGGTTGTACTGCCATGCCTTGCCGGTGCCATAGGCTTCGATATGCGATTGCAGCGCCTCGACCGCCCGGTCGCAGAACATCGATTGGGCCTTTACCAGCCGCTCGGACAATCCATCGATGGTGAAGCGGTTTGCATCCGTCAGCCGGGCGCTCGCCTCTTCGCCGATTTCGTTGAGGCGTTGCGTCAAGGCGATTGGGTTCACGTTTTTCAGCACTTCACCCTGAATTCGGAACTCACCATCTGCCGCTTCGATGGAAGTGACGAGGTTCGACAGGGCGTCGCGTGCTTCGCGCAGCATCGCGGTGCCCGGTCCCGCGACGAGGCTTTCTGCGATCTGTGCGTGCAGGGTTGGAATGCCGCTGATGCGCCATGCACGGTCGCGATACGATTCGCGGCCCGCAGGGGGTTCATGCCGGTCGGCTTCGGCCCAGTTCAGCATGGCCAGGCGCGACGGTGCGGGCATGTCATCAAGCGTATCGGCCAGTGCTGCCTGCGCCCATAGCGCGCTGCCGAAGATGATTGGAACATCGACGGCCACATCGTGCTTTTTGAGCGTGCCCCGGAAGTTCGTCTCGATTTCGGGAACCTGCTTGGCCGGATCGTCCAATTCGTCGATGCGGTTCACGAAGATGACCAGCTCGCGCGAATCGATGGTTGCGACGAGGCGCAACAGCGCCATGTCCGTCGTCGACAATGCCTGATGCGCCGACAAAACGACGACGCAGAGGCGCGAATCGCGGATCGAGTTGAGCGTGATCTGCTCGCGCATCATGAAGGTGTCGTTTACCCCCGGCGTATCGCGCAGGCACAGGCCCGTAGGATATCCCGGCAGGTCGAGATAGATATTGGCCAATTTCGTGATATCGGCGTAGCGGGCTTTGCTGGCCGAACCATCATCCTCGTCATCGTCCCATCCGCCGTAGCAGACGTAACGATCGATCAGATCGCGGGTCACGAGATCGTAATTGTGGCTCGTTCCCAGCAGCATCTCGAATCGCTTGCCGAGGCGCGACCGGCTCTTCTCACGCATTGCGAGAACCTGATCGCGCACGGCATCCTGTTCGGAGGCGAAACCTGCCCGCTGTGCCAATTCACCAAGGCGTCCGCCCGTGCTGACCAGTCTGTCCCATTCTTCCTCGTCGAAGAAGCGGAACAAGGCTTGGGTGCCTTCGGGGCGATTGCGGGAATTGAGGTGCAGGCTGGTGACGACCGATGTCCACGGGTTCACGTCAGAGGGCAGCAGGTCGGTCTGGCCGATCATCGAGTTGACCAATGCGGTCTTGCCCGCCTTGATCTGGCCGATCAGAGTCACCGTTGGCTCGAACGAATCGATCTTGCCGACGATTCGCTTGGCCTCCTTGGCGATATCGGATTCTTCGACCGCTGCGATTCGGGCGGCGGCATCGCGCATCTCGTCGAGCTGTTCCCATAGCTTGGATAAGCCGCTGAGATTGCTCGGTGCGATTTCGGGTGTGGAAATGGTCGATAACATCAGGATGCCTTCCTGAGTTCGGGTTGGTCAGGGGTATTCTCGCCGGAGAGCGCGACGGAGGGCAGGCGGTCGATCACATCCATCGTGATCTGGCGCAGTAGATCGACGGCCTCTTGTGCCGCCGATGCGGTACCTTCGTAACCGAGCAGCGACACCAGATCGCCCGCTTCGTTCAACTGACCGAGCAAAGCTTCGTGGTCACGGGCCATTTGGACATCGCCGCGCAGGCTGGCGGTCATATCCGCCAATAGCGTGGACATGGCATCGAAGAGCGGGGCCGTGTCGGTATCGCCGCCTGTCTTCAGCGTGTCGATGCAGGCGTGGGCGTTGCTAATGATCTTGGCCCGCATGGTATCCGCAGGATCCGCCTCAGAGGATTCCGGCTCGACAGTGGATGCAGTGGCCTCGACGTCCAGTGATGGCGGTGTCTGCACCGTGCCGATGGGAATCGCGTCCAGCTCGACGCGCAAAGCCTGCGCATCCTCTAGCAGCGTGCCATCCGTCAGTTCGACCAATGTGTCGAGGAACAAGCTGCCGCCGACCGCCTTGAATCGATCTTGGTCGCGAATCGCCCCTTTTGGCGCGGCATCGATCATGGCCCCGACGGCGAGGGGGATATGGTAGGCGAATTCCTCCGCCGTGAATTCGCATTTCGCTTCATAGGCTTCGCGGGCTTCATCGTCATGGGCCACGTGTTCGGCGGCGGTCAGGGCAAGGATGCTGCGTTCCTTGATATCGTCCGGGACGGTGAACCACAGGCGACGCTCGCGTGGTTGCCACGGGGTCGTCGCGTTCGAGCACCAGATCACGACATCGCTTTCACCGATCAGGTCGAGCAGATAGCCGGATTGATCGTCATGCGTTTCATAGGCCGGAAGTACAGACAGCTCGGCATAGGGCAGAAGCATGGTCGGTACATCGACGCGAATCGGTTCTTTCGCACCAAGCGAGATAAGCTTTTCGACGACACAGCCTCGGAATGCGCGCTTTTGATCGCCAATCGTGGTCGACGTGCGGGCTTCTGTACCATGGTGCAGATGCAAGGGGGGGCAGGTTGCCGTACCTTCTGCAACGAGAGTCGTCCCTGCGAACAGGTTGGTAAGGGCATGGTGCTGCGAATCGGACAGACCGGCGATGGTGATCTTTACGGGGGTGCTCAGAACGTTGATCGTGTCGTTCAGGCGGGTCACCAGCGCAGGATCGATCCGGTCGATCTTGTCACCCTGAAGCGTGCGAAAGCCCGTCAGTCGTTTGAGCATCTTCTTTCGGTCGGCGATGTAGGTCGTCATTGAATGCTCAGTGCCTCGCGCGTCCAAGTTTCGTGGCCTGCTTTGATCAGCTCGCAGGCGGCAAAGTCATGTCTCGCCGTACCCATGGCAGCGGCGCATCGTGTCCGTATGTGTGACAGAACAGTCTTTATCTATAATTAAGCCAGCACCTGATCCGTGCGTTCTGTACGGGATATATGAATTGTATGAATTCTTTCAGAATCGAAGGATTTCAGAGTCATAGATGAAAGATGAAGACGCTGACTTCATCTCATATTTACCGCTTTGGGTAATCTTGCGGGTAACCGCGAGAGGAATCAGCACCCATGCCAACCGAATTCAATATCCCCGTTCTCTGGATGTCGATCGCCGCCCTGCTTGTCTTCCTTATGCAGGCTGGCTTCCTTTTGATCGAAGCAGGAACCGTCCGCGCCAAAAACTCCACGAACGTCGCCCAGAAGAACGTGTCGGATCTCATCATCTGTATGTTCAGCTATTCGGCGGTTGGCTTTGGCATCATGTATGGTGTCTCGGTCAGTGGATATATCGGGATGGGCGGCACGCAGCCGGTGCTCGAAGCGCAGGGCGCTTGGCCGACCCTTCTGATCTTCAACCTTGCCTTCTGCTCGGTGGTGGCAACCATCGTTTCCGGTGCTGTGGCAGAGCGGATGCGGATTGGGGCGTACTTCATCAGTACGATCGCGATTTCCGTGCTGGTCTATCCGGTCTTCGGGCATTGGGCTTGGGGTAACCAGATCATCAGCTCGAACGCGGCTTTCCTGGCCGATCTCGGTTTCGCGGACCACGCCGGTGGCATCACGATTCACGCGCTCGGCGCGTTTTATGCCTTGGCAGCCTGTATCGTACTGGGTGCGCGGCAGGGTCGATTCGACGAGCGGGGCAACGTGCTGCCGATCACCGGATCGAGCTACGTTCTCGCGCTGTCGGGCGGTCTGATCCTCTTCGTGACGTGGATACCCTTCAACACAGGTTCCATCGCGCCGGGTAGCGCATTGTTCAGCACCGCCGTATTGAATACGATCCTCGCCGGTGCAGCGGGTGGTCTGGGCGGTAAGCTGATCGGCTATTACCTCAATGACCGCACGTTCGACCCCATGGCCAGTACCAACGGTATGCTTGCCGGACTGGTGGCGATTACGTCGGGCGTCGTCTATGTCGGCCCCTATGGTGCGGCGGCGATTGGTCTGATCGGTGGTTTCGTCGGTATCTTTGGCAACCACATCCTGCTGCATAAATTCCGGATCGATGACCCGGTTGGCGTCGTCGGCGTTCACGGTCTTGCCGGTCTTCTTGGCGGTCTGTTGTTCCCGTTTGTCGCGATTACCGCCCTGCCAGCGGGCAGTGTGATGGCGCAGTTGGCGGTACAGAGCCTTGGCTCGATACTGGCGATCGTCTGGGCATTCACCACCGGCTACATCATCCTTAGCGCAATGAAAAAAGCAGACATCCTGCGCGTTTCCCAAGCACAGGAATATCTGGGCCTGAACTTCGGCGAGCACCTGCCTGGCGTGACCGCAGACCACCTGAAATCCGCCTTCGATATCTCCAAGCCGTCGGGCAACTTTGCCCCGGCTATGGCTCCGGCAGCGGGTGCAGGCATGGCCCCGGCGGGAACCGATGTGGCCGCGATGGCCCCGGTCATGGCAGCGGAGATGATGCCGTCCTCGGAGGTTGGCTTCGCGCTGACCCGCATGACCGACGCGCACAAGGCCAAGGCCGAAGAATTGGCCGGTACGCTTGCCACCTTTGAAACGGCGCTGGAAAGTATGACCGACGGTATGCTCATCTTCGATGCGCAGGGTAAAGCCGTACAGGTCAACGCGGCATTCAAGGCGGCGATGGCATCCGTTGGGATGCACTGCCAGATCGGCATGACGCGCGACACCTTCCTGAAGGGCCTTCATGCGTCTGGGTCGTTCGATACGGGGTCTGATGATCTCGATGAATGGATGGCCGATGGCGAAAACGCCGCGAGCACCCGTGCGACGCGCGAAGAAACCATCAAGACCGAATCGGGCCGCTACTTCATCCAAAGAACGGTGCCGACCGCCGATGGCGGGCAGGTCGTCAGTCTGACGGATGTTACCGAGATCGAGGGTGCGCGTATTGCGGCAGAGGCGGCACAGAAGACGAAAGCCGAATTCCTCGCCAATATGAGTCACGAGATCCGCACGCCCATGAACGGCATCATCGGCATGAGCGACCTGCTCAGTCGGTCGACGCTGGAACCGCGTCAGCGCCACTTCGTCGATACGATCCACAAATGCGGCAACGCGCTGGTCAAGATCATCAACGACATTCTCGATTACTCCAAACTCGAAGCGGGTCAGGCGAAGATCGACAACGCGCCGTTCGTGCTGCGCGAAACTTTGGAAGATGTCACGACCCTGCTGTCCAATGCGGCGGGCGAGAAGGGCATCGACATGCTCGTGCGGTATCGTCCCGACCTGCCCAACACGTTTGTGGGCGATATGGGACGGATGCGTCAGGTCATGACCAACCTCGTCGGCAATGCCGTCAAGTTCACCCATGAAGGCCATGTTCTGATCGACGTTGCAGGTCAAATCGATGGGGATGTGGCGAATCTGGTAATTCGGGTCGAGGATACCGGCATCGGTATCCCCGAAGAGCAGATCGACACCGTGTTCGAGAAATTCCGTCAGGTCGACGGTTCCGCCAGCCGCCAATACGAAGGCACCGGGCTGGGGCTGAGTATCTCGGCCAACCTGATCGAACTGATGGGCGGCAAGGTCACCGCCGAAAGCACCATCGGCGAGGGCAGTGTCTTCACGGTCACCCTTTCCTTGCCGGTTGCCGAGGATATGGCCCCCGCGAAACTGGCGCCGCCAGAGATTTCCGGTTCCAAGGTTCTCGTCGTGGACGATAATTTGGTGAACCGTGACATCCTGTCCGAGCAGCTCGCCCATTGGAAATGCCAGTGCGCTGCGGTCGATGGAGCGGAGAAGGGCTTGTCGGTTCTGCGCAAGGCACAGTCGAAGAACGTCAATGTCGATCTGATCATCCTCGATTATCAGATGCCCGGCATGAACGGCGAAGAGTTCTTCAATGCACTGAAGGCTGATCCCGATCTGGCGAAGATTCCGGTGCTGATGCTGACCTCGGTGAATGATGACGAGATCGAGCGTCGTCTGAACGCGGCGGGCCTGCGCGCCATTCTGACGAAACCGGCACCATCTGGCCTGTTGCTCGATACCATTTCGTCCTGCCTGAGTGTTTCGCAGTTCGCTGCACTCGGACTCGATGTCGAAAAGACGGATGAGCCGGTCGATACGAAGGCGGATGAGGACGCATTGGTCGAAGCCTTCGAGCGTGAAGCGCCACAGATGACCGATGCGATGCGCAAGATCAAAGCGCGCCGCAAGCCGATGATCGCCCCCGTTCCGGTGGTAGAGCCGGTTGAGGCTACGACGGATGCGGAAGGTGCCAGCGATGCGGCGACCGCCGATCTGTTGGATGGCGACGATGCACCCGCTTCCGATGCAACGCAGGAGAAGCGGATCAAGATGCTTAAGCCATCGCTGGCATCGGTGCCCCATGCGCAGGCAGAGGAAGAACCGTTCGAGCTGACCACTACAACCGATACCGCCCTGCCAGAGCAAGGTACGCCGACCCTCGATATCGACGCCCTCGACCTCGATGAGCTGGAGCTGACCGAGATCACCGAGGACGACAAGGAACTGGCCCTCGACGCCGCGATGGAACGCGAGGCGGAAAAGGCTGTCGAAGAAGAGGTCTTCGACCCGGCTTCGGCGGCCCCGCTCGATATCCTCGTCGCCGAGGATAACGAGACCAACCAGAACTACATCGAGTATATCCTTGATGATTTCGATGTCGAATACAGCATCGCGGAGAACGGAACCGTGGCGGTCGATCAGTGGCGTGCCCGCAACCCGCGCATCGTGTTCATGGATGTGTCGATGCCCGGCATGAACGGCTACGAGGCGACGGCGAAGATCCGTGAGCTGGAGGAGCAGCTAGGCCGTGGGCATACCCCCATCATCGCGCTGACGGCCCATACCCTCAGCGGGGACCGGGAACAGTGCCTCGACGCGGGTATGGACGACTATATGTCCAAGCCGGTTTCGGTGGACAACATCCGCGACATGCTTGCGAAATGGGAGATCACGGACAAGCTGGACGAGGCGATGTAACACCAGTTTGCCGATGATCCAACGACCAGAAAGCCCCGCATCATCACGATGCGGGGCTTTTTTGTCATTTGAAGGAATAGGCCCAGCGGCGAACGAGTTGTAGTCCGAGGCGGTCGGCAAAGGGGGCAAGTTCGGCGTCGATGGTGTCTGATGTTTGCGGGTCAAGCGTTACCTTTGGATCGGTCGGGAAGCCGTTCAGAAGGTCGGAGCGCCATGCCGTCGGGGGGTGGGTGACGTCTTGCTGATGGTGATCGGCGCGGGCTTCGGCGGCGGCGATGCGTTCGGGCGATACTTCATCCAGTAGCCGCGTGAAGCGGTCGAAGATCGCGGCGTAGTCGGGATTGCGGGCCGGGGTCTTCATGGTCGCGTCGAATAATGCCTCTGGATAGGCTGCAAGGTGCAGCAGGCGGTTGTTCGTCTCGATGAATGCTCGTGTCCCCGACACGCGGGAGCCGAGATAGTCGGCGAGGTATTCGGCACGATGGGATTCGGACCAGAACAGACGCAGCAGGGTCGAGGCGATGCCCTCGACAATCAATGCGAAGAATTCCGTGAAACCTTGGATGAGGATATCCATGAACGACCGTTCACCCTGCGGCGGCTGGGTGAGTACGTCGTGCCAGCCGTAGAGCGCCGTCAGGGCATGTGTGATCAGGAAGCGCCGCCCGGTATCGCCGTTTTCCTGATGGGCGAGTTCGTGGGCGATCAGGGCAACGCGCTCTTGCGGCGGTAGAATGCGCCAGAGTGGCAGGCCGAGAGTAAGGACGGAGGTGCCGCGCAGGCCAACCCGGTCGAAACTGGCATTCGGATCGGGGGAGAGGGCGATCACGTCGATGGGGGGCGTGTCGAGGGAGGCGGCGATCTCGTCGGTCAAGGTATAGAGGGCAGGGGCCTGCTCGCGCGGGACGGTATCGTCGGGCAGATTGCCGAACCGTGGCAGCAAGAACCATCCGGCGGTGGTGAGGGCGATGCCGAGGGTCACGCCCAGCCATGCGGGCCACGTCCAGACGATCAGGAATAGGCCGCCGATGAACAGGCTGGCCGAGACGAGATGAATAAGAATGGCGATGATATGCGCGAACACGATCCCGACTGTGACGCGAGGCTTAAGCCGTTCTGGC
>CALJIU010000270.1 GCA_937974055.1 uncultured Neomegalonema sp.
AACGGTGATGCGCGCGTCCTCGTTTGCCATCCCCGCCAGCATCGCGCCGGTTTCGTCGGTCGAGCGGTCATCGACGGCAATGATGCGCCAGTCCTCGACGGTCTGCGCCCGCACGCTGTCGATGGTGCGTGGCAAGGTCGCCATGCTGTTATGGCAGGGAATGACGATGGAAACGGTCATGCGGTTACCTCTCGCGCATTACGTCGCAGAATGAACGTGGCGGCGGTGATTTGCGCGATGGTGGCCGCACCGAGATAGGCGAACATCGTGGCGTTCAGGCCAAAGGGCGCGGCGATGGCGACGGCGGCGATGATGACGGCGGTAATTGCGGTGGAGGCGATGAATTCGACCCCCGCCCGGTCCTCCGACCGCAGCCATTGGCTGATCGCTGTCCAGACGACGGCGGGCGCGGCGGCAAGGCACAGAACCCCGACCATTTGGCTGATCCCGGCCCATGCTTCGCCGAAGATGAACGGCACGTAGATCGGCGCGAGAAAGGCTTGCAGCACCACCAGCGGCACGAGGATCGTCAGGCCAAGACGCAGCGCATCGGTCAGCGCCGCCCGACGACTGCCCCCCGCTTCGGTCGCGCATAGATGCGGAAACAGCGCGATGGCGAAGGCGTTGCAGAAGGATGTCGCCAGCCCCAGCCCCGCATTGAATGCAAAGAACCAGATGCCCAAGGCTTCCATACCCAGAATACCGCCGATAATCAGCTTATCGGCCTGCATCCGCAGTGCCTTGATGCCCTCGACGCCCAGCACGGCACTACCGAAATTCACGAACGGGCGCAGCGGCATGGTTCCGGCGGCGGGGTCCGACCGCCACGGATGCAGCCGACGCATCGACAGCGCCCAAATCGGCGCAGTCAACGCTCGCGGCAGGATCATCGCGGCGGCCACAGGCCAGATCAGCAGCAGCACGCAGGCCATCAGGGCGCTGAAAACGATTTGCCCACCCGCAATGGCCGCAACCGCCTTGCTCTGCCCATTACGCATCGCCCGAAAGCACGAGACGAGGCCCAGCGGCATAATCAAGAACTGCGTGGAAAAAACGATCAGCAGCAACGCCGTTTCGCGCATTTCGGCAAAATGATCGAGGGCGGCGGCGATCCCGCATCCGACCACGAACAGCGCCGAACACCACACGCGAAAGATACGCGCCGCCGTATTGCAGGTCGCTTCGAGGTCGGCATCGCTGGCGGCGATAATCCGTTGTCCCACGCCATTTTCGGCCAATGCCTTCAGAATCTCGCCAAACGCGAGGACCAGCGCGATAACGCCCAACTGCTCCGGCACCAAAACCCGCGCCGCAACCATCGTCGCACCGATTCGCGCGAATTTGGCCACCGCCTCGGATGCCGCCCATACCATGAGCGTGCCGAGAAGGCTGGTCTGCGGAACGGCGACGGCATGGGCCAAATGAAAGGCTCCAGATTACAGGGATGCGCGAGAGAATCCTCCTACGCATGTGCGCCGACAATCGCGGACAGGGATTGAGATTTCGCAAATCCGGTATCTAACGTGAAAAAGATAAATCCGTACAATGACATAAATTATTTTGTCAGTTTCCTTGTTCAATCTGCCCACAGACGAGTCGCTTACTCCGGGGGGAGGGCGGTGCATTGTTTTTGGGGGGTCATCCTGCGATGAGCGAAGATCGAAATTTGCCACATCTGCGCGTATGCGGGATGAATCTGGTCGATACGACCCGAATTCAGGCAGTAGAAACCCTGCTCGACGGTGTGCGTCGGCGGGTTGCCTTCATCAACGCAGATTGCGTAAACATCGCCGCCCGCAATGCGCTGTATACCAAGGCGCTGGACGGCATGGACATGCTGTTGCCGGATGGGTCTGGCCTGTCGATTGCGGCCAAGATGGTCGGAAAACGCTTTACCGAAAACCTGAATGGCACCGATCTTTTCCCCGTCCTCTGCGCCGAAGCGAATCGGCGCGGCAAGTCGATCTACTTCCTCGGCGGCGCACCCGGTGTGGCCGAGCGCGCGGCGGAGGCAGCGATTCGCGCCAATCCGGGTCTGCGGGTGGCTGGTACTGCCGATGGATTCTTCGCTGACGAGGCGGCGGCGGTCGCGGCGGTCAACGCATCCGGGGCCGATATCCTGCTCGTCGCGATGGGCGCACCGTTGCAGGAACAGTTCATCGCCCGCCACTCGGTCGCGCTATCCCCAGCTCTATGCATGGGCGTTGGAGGCCTGTTCGATTTCGTCGCGGGCGAAAAACCCCGCGCCCCCGCCGTCCTGCGCAGCATCGGCATGGAATGGGCGTGGCGTTTGGCTATCGAGCCGACCCGGCTGGCCCGCCGCTACCTGATCGGCAATCCGGTCTTCCTGCTACGCGCAGCGCGTTTCACGGCACTGGGCGAGCGCAGCACCTATGCACTGCGCAAGCGGGCGATGGATATCGCATTGGCCAGCGCCATGACGCTCGTGCTGTTCCCGATCCTCGCCCTAATCGCGCTGGCGATCATCCTCGAAAGCCGGGGCGGTGCATTCTTCACCCAAACCCGGATTGGACGGGACGGCGTACCATTCAAGATGGTCAAGTTCCGCACCATGCATCCCGATGCCGAGGCCCGCCTCGCCGCCCTGCGCCAGCAAAGCGACCGGGACGCGGTATGCTTCAAGATGGCCGATGATCCGCGCGTAACGCGGGTGGGCCGCATCCTGCGCAAGACCTCGCTGGACGAATTTCCGCAGCTTTGGAACGTGCTGCGCGGCGAGATGTCCTGCGTCGGTCCCCGACCAGCGCTGCCCGCCGAAGTGGCCCTGTACGCCCCCGAAGAGCGCGAGCGCCTGTCCGGCCCCCCCGGCATCACTTGCCTATGGCAGATTTCCGGGCGCGCTGACCTGAAATTCGACAAGCAAGTCGATCTCGACGTCGCCTACCTGCGGTCGTCCTCGCTG
>CALJIU010000271.1 GCA_937974055.1 uncultured Neomegalonema sp.
GTGCCAGATCGAATATCGCCGAAGCGTAACGACCGGAAGCACCGGAAAGCGAAGCGGCTGACGACAAGGCGACCTCATGCGCAGGGTTTCGGAACAACGGGGGAAAGACATCTCCTCCCGAACGCGCGGACGATTAGCACAGGCTTTACCGCCATGACAATACGCCCATGCCCGATTATTGCAGTCTTTCCGTCACAGGGGCGCCCTGGATGAAAGACCACCGTTTCAAAAAGGCATCGGCTTGCGAGGCCACACCCGGCGAAACGGGGGAATCGGCGGCCACCGACCGCCTACGGACACCGGCGGCAATATGGTATCCACCCTGATTCTCATCGGCATGGCTTTGGCGAGGCGGTCGCCGGGCCGAATCCGCTGCGAGAAACTGGCGCTCTATAAGAATGAGTACGGGTCCACATCGAAGATGACCCGCACGCTCGACGGCACCTTCACTTCCCTACGCCATAGCGGCACGACCGTCGCGTGATCGACGCCCCGGCCCATGCGCAGCAGCATCCGCACCCGGTATTTGCCGCGCAGCATCGCGTAGGGGGCGGGCGCAGGGCCAAACAGGTCGATGCCCGCCGACGTCAGGATCGAGCCTTTCGCCGCCAGATCTCGCGATACCGCCCAGACCTTCTCTTCATCTTCGCCCTGCACGACCACCGCCACCAGCCGCGTATAAGGCGGCATCCGCGCCTGTTGCCGCTCATCGGCCAAGCGCGCCCGGAACCGCGTTGCATCCCCTTCTAGAATCGCCTTCAGCACCGGGTGATCCGGTTGCGAGGTTTGCAGCATCGCGCGCCCCGGCTTTTCGGCCCTACCCGCGCGCCCCGCCACCTGATTGAGCAGTTGGAACGTGCGTTCCGCCGCGCGCAGGTCGCCCCCCGCCAGCCCCAAATCGGCATCCACCACCCCCACCAGCGTCAGCAGCGGGAAGTTATGCCCCTTGGCCACGATCTGCGTGCCGATGATGATATCGGCTCCGCCCTCCGCAATCGTGCGAATTTGATCCTGCAAGACGCGCGGATCGGGGGTCTGGTCGCTCGACAGAATCTCGACCCGCGCCAGCGGAAACGTCTCTCGCGCTTCCTCGGCAATGCGCTCGACACCGGGACCGCAGGCCGCCAGCGTCTCCTCATCTCCACATTGGGGACAGGCCGATGGAAACCGCTCTCGCCACCCGCATTGGTGACACAGCAACACCGACTGCGCCCGGTGCTCCACCAGCCATGCCGAACACTGGTCACACCCCGCCCGCCAGCCGCATTTTCGGCACAGCGTCAGCGGCGCGTATCCCCGCCTGTTCAGGAAGAACAACGCCTGCTCCCCCCGCGCCAGCACATCGCGCGTGGCATCCGTCAGTACGGGCGACAGCCAGCCCTTGTTCTCTGGCGGATCGGCGCGCAGGTCGATGGCGCTGAGGAAAGGCAGGATCGCGGGGCCGTGCCGCTCACGCAGAGTCAGGCGGCGGTACTTTCCCGTTTCCGCATTGATCCAGCTTTCGAGCGAGGGCGTGGCGGAGGCCAGAACGACGGTGCATTTCTCCTGCGCCGCCCGCAGCACGGCGATATCGCGCGCCTGATACGGCACGACATCATCCTGCTTATAGCTTTGGTCATGCTCCTCATCGACGACGATCAGGGCCAGATCGCTGAACGGCAGGAACAACGCCGAGCGCGCCCCGGCCACGACCTGCGCCTGCCCCCGCGCGACGGCCTTCCACGCGCGGCGGCGCATGGCGGGGGTGACGCCCGAATGCCATTCCACGGGCGGCGCGCCGAACCGTTCGCGCACCCGGCGGATGAAATCGGCGGTCAGCGCGATTTCCGGCAGCAGGATCAGCGCCTGCCGTCCCTCGCGGATACAGGTCGCGACCGCCTCCAGATATGTCTCGGTCTTTCCCGACCCGGTGACGCCATCCAGCAATAGCGGCGAGAAAGCGTTGCCCGTAATGGCCAGCGACATCGCCTCGCTTGCCTCGGATTGTTCGGCATTGAGCTTGGCGATGCGGTGTTCGGGGTCCAGCCGGGGCGACGGCTTGTCTTGTGGTGCGGCATGGGCCTCCAGCGCCCCTGCCGCCACCAGTCCCTTGATGACGCCGCCCGATACCCCCGCCGCACGGGCCAGCTCCGCCGCCGACAGCCCCGCCTCTGCCTCGACCGCCGCAAGCGCCTTGCGCCGTGCTTCGGTCATCGGTTCCGGCGTTGCGGGGCCACGCGCAAGAACGACACGCCCCCGTTCCGTTTCGAGCAGCCCCGGCGCGCGGGTCGCCTGTCGCAGCATCATCCCCGGCGGGGTCAGCGTATACCGCGCCGCCCGGTCGATCAGCCCCCGCATCGCCTCCGGCATCGGTGGCAGGTCAAGGCGGCGCAGTACGGGTTTCAGATCGTTCTTCTGACTCTCCCCCACCCCCCAGACCACGCCCACCGTCTCGCGCCCCGACACGGTGACGGCGACGTAATCCCCCGGCGCAAGCGGCTCGGCACTCAGATAATCCAGCGGCCCCGGCAAGGGCAGCGGCACCATCACGGCATAGGCGCGGGCATCGGGGTCGGTGAAGAGATCGGTGGGCAAAAGCGGCATCCCGTTCATTACGCTGCATCTGTATAGAACAAATCATGTCCGAGACAACAGATCACGTCAGCACCGAAATACAGCCCTCAGCGATGCCATACCCACAAGCTAGCAAACCGATCCTACTTCACCGTACACGGAAAATCCCTTTTCACCGCAACCTCGGCCTAGCCAGCGAATCGCTTTTCCGTTATCCCTGTCGGGTAACCTTAACGAACCCTTACAGGACGCCGCCCCGTGAAATTCTTCATCGACACCGCCGAGATCGACGAAATCCGCAAACTTGCCCCTTCCGGGCTGGTCGACGGCGTCACCACCAACCCCTCGCTGATCGCCAAATCTG
>CALJIU010000272.1 GCA_937974055.1 uncultured Neomegalonema sp.
AGCAGGTTATACGTACCCGCCGATCCGCAACATAGATGCCCCTCGCGTGGCTCCAGCACGGTGAACCCGGCCATCTTGAGCAGCGCCTTCGGCTCGACGGTAATCTTCTGACCGTGCTGCAACGAGCAGGCGGCATGATAGGCAACGCGCAACTTCTCGGCATGGACAGGCTCATGCAGGCCCAGTTCCGCCATCACCTCGGATACATCGCGCGTGATCGAGGAGATGAAGGCCGCATCCTCGGCCATCACATCGTCGGTGCGGAACATGTGGCCGTAATCCTTGACGGTCGTGCCGCAGCCCGAAGCATTGATGACCACCGCGTCCAGCCCCTCGCCGCGCTTTTCGCGCATCCAAGCGGTGATATTCGCCGCCGCCGACGCATGGGAACGGTCGGATTTGCCCATGTGATGCGTCAGCGCCCCACAGCAGCCAATCCCTTTCGCCACCACCACCTCGGCCCCGTGGCGGGTCAGCAAGCGGATGGTCGACGCATTGATCGACGGGTCCAGCACCTTTTGCGCACACCCGGTCAGGATCGCGACCCGCATCTTGCGCTCACCCTCGGCGGCGAAGACCTGCGGCTCGTCATGCTCGCTCGGCGGGTGGATCGTCTTCGGCGTCAGCGCGACCATCGCCTTCAGCTTTGACGGCAGCACCCGGCTGAACGGTTTCGCCATCTTCGCCCCCAGCAGGGACAGGCGGAACAGGTTGTCATTCGGCAGCAGGAAGGCGAGCAGGTTGCGCAGGGCGCGGTCGGCGAGGGGCCGTTTATACGTCTGCTCGATATGCGCGCGGGCGTGATCGACGAGATGCATGTAATGCACCCCCGAAGGACAGGTGGTCATACAGGCGAGGCAGGACAGGCAGCGATCGACATGCTTGACCGTCTGCTTATCGGCGGGCCGCCCCTCCTCCAGCATTTGCTTGATGAGGTAGATGCGCCCACGCGGCGAGTCGAGTTCGTCGCCCAACAGCGTGTAGGTCGGGCAAGTCGCCGTGCAGAACCCACAATGCACACAGGTGCGCAGGATATCATTCGACCGAGCGGTATCGGGGTCTTTCAACTGCTGTTCGGAGAAGTTCGTCTGCATGTGTCAGGCCCATATGGCGACGCGCAGGCCGCGTGCGTCGCGTTGAAAATCTTGCGGGAACGGTGTCGCGCGCCCCTCATCTATCCGTTGTGCCACGAGGGCGAGCACGGCGGCATCCATCACATCGTCGCGCCCTGCCCCTTTCGGTGGTGATTGGTCGAGGAAAGCGGGATCATACCCTTCGGCGATCAGCAGCGCAGCGCGAGCAGCCATACCATCCGGCGACACTTTCCCCTTGATCTTCTTCGGCTCGGCCACGGGCCGCTCGCCGTTCAGACGCCAAAAGGCGAGTTCGGGATGCGCCTCGAACACCCGCGCCTCCAGCGCCGGGGTCATCAACGCATCGATCTCGCGCATCTTGGGGAATAGAAAGAACGCTTGCTTGGATATCTTGCGCGGCGGGTCCGAAGTCGCCAGCGCGATATCGCAAGCGGCACGGTATTCCTCGCACATCACCGCCCCACGCGACGGGATGGAGAACACGGTCGAACGGCGCTCACCAAGATAGGGCCGCACCACCTGTTCCGGCCCCCGCCCGCCTTTGGTCACGGTGTCCGGCAGGCCGATGGGCATGTCGATGGCGATGGTCGTATCGGGCGGCAGTGTGTCGAGAAGGGCCGCGAAGGTCGGCACATGGACGATACGCGCATCCTGCGGTCCGTCCTCGCAAACGACCGCAATCCACCCACTACGACACCCATCGACGCCCGCGACGGTCACGCCCGCATCCTACCCGGATTGAGGATACCCGCCGGATCAAACTTCGATTTCAGCCCCGCGCTCAGATGGGCGACGGCGGTGGGTTCTGGGTGAAATACGGGGATGGCGGCCCGGATCGTCTCGCTCGCGCGGATCAGGGTTGCGTGGCCACCATACCCTGCCAACGTATCGCGCACCGTCGGTTCGGCGGCATCCGCACCCTGCTCACAGGCGAGCCATACCAGCCCACCGCCCCAATCGTAAAAGGCGTCCACATCCATCTTTGCGCGCAGATCGGCGACATAGGCCGGGGCCTCACTCGCCTTCATCGAGACGCGCCAGACGGCCCGATCATCGCCGGCAAAGAACATCGCATCACGGATCGCCACCCACGGATCGCTTTCGACCGGCTCCACCGCGCCGAACATCGACAATCCATCGCGCAGGGTCTGGATGCGATAATCGGCTTGGGTCTGAAACCCCTCAACCCGCATCAATGTCACGGCATCGGCAAAGCCCAATTCCGTCGATACCTTGGCGGGCAAGTGGGCGGCGGCGCTGATATCGCAGGGCATCCGCAGGGCCGTAGACATTGCGCTGACGGCATCCGTATCGGATAGGCCTGGGATGGCAATGGTGCGCACGACCTCGGATTTTGGCATGACTTTCAGGCCAATCTCGGTGACGACGCCCAGCGTGCCAAAGGCCCCGCACATCAGCTTGGGAATATCGTATCCGGTGACGTTCTTCATCACACGCCCGCCCGCGCGCAGGATCTCGCCCTGCCCGTTGACGTAGCGCACACCGAGTATCGCATCGCGCCCGGCCCCCGTGCGCAACCGGCGCGGCCCGGATGCAGCGGTGGCAATGGCCCCGCCGAGGGTCGGCTCGCCACTGGTGCCGAGCAAAGCGCGCATGTCGGATGGCTCAAACGTCAATTGCTGGTTTTCCCCGTCAAGCAGGTCGGTCAGCGCGTGCAGGGTCATACCCGCCTGCGCCACCAGCGTCAGCTCACCCGGCTCATACAGCGTCACGCCGTCCAGCTTGGTCAGCGACAGCGTATTCGCCGCCTGCACCGGGCGACCGATGCCTCGCCGGGTGCCGCCTCCGCTCAATTCAAGAGGGCTGGCATCATCGCGTGCGGCGCTAACCTCATCGGCTACGGCCTGTTCGGTATCGGGGGTCAAAAGGGTCATCAGCACTTAATCACTTGTATCAAAAAAACTTGGTTACTCGGCGGCAATCGCCTCGATATGCGATTCTGACAGGGATAGCGGGAACACCTTCGCAGGGTTCAGCATCCATGTCGGGTCAAACACGTCCTTTATTGCCATTTGCTGGCGTAACTCGCGTTCGTTGAATTGCGTAAGCATCAATTCGCGCTTTTCGATCCCTACGCCATGCTCGCCCGTCAAACAGCCGTCCTTCTCGACACACAGGCGCAGAAGATCGGCCCCCAACTCTTCGGCGCGGCGGGCGCTGTCGGGGTCGTTCGCCTCATACATGATCAGGGGGTGAAGGTTGCCGTCCCCGGCATGAAAAACGTTGGCGACCTTAAGATCGTACTTGTCGGCCAGCTCCGCCGTCTGTTTCAGCACATCTGGCAATTGCGACAGCGGCACGCAGCCGTCGAGGCAGATGTAATCGGCCAATTGCCCGATGGCCCCGAACGCGGCCTTGCGGCCCGCCCATATCTTCGCGCTCTCGATATCGTTGGAACTGCGCTTGATGGTCGAGGGGTTGAAGGGCGCGACGACCGCCTCGATCCGAGTGAGTTGCTCGTCAATTTCGGCATCGGACCCTTCGACCTCGACTATCAGCAGCGCTTCGACATCGAGGGGATAGCCAGCCTTGGCGAAATTCTCGCTGACGGTGATTGCGGGCTTGTCCATGAACTCCAGCGCCACGGGTTGCAGCCCCGCACGGATGATCGCGGCCACCGCCTCTCCCGCAACCTCGTTCGTCTCGAAACCGAACAGCATGGGACGCGCCCCCTCCGCCATCGGCAGAATCTTCAACGTCGCCTCGGTACAGATGCCAAGTTGCCCCTCCGACCCGCAGATCAGCGACAGGAAGTCGTATCCGCCG
>CALJIU010000273.1 GCA_937974055.1 uncultured Neomegalonema sp.
GAACGCTAGTTTGGGGGATTTCCCCATGGATCAAATATCGTCGCCCATAGTCGGATGGGCGCGGTGATAGAAGGAATTGGCGCGGGTTAGATGATGATCCATCGCCTTCGCCGCCTGTTTCGGATCACCCGCTTCGATTGCGGCAAGAACTGCGCGGTGTTCGTCGATGGTGGGATCTTCGCTGCCGGGCAGTAGAATGACGTTGATCTGAGCATCTCGCAGCCAGCCGAACATCGCCTCGGCAAGCGCTGCGTAGATTGGATTGCCACTGATGGTGGCAATGGCGCGGTGAAAATCACGGTCATGGGCCAGAAACAGCGCATGATCGCATTTACAGGCCTCCTGCGCATCGACCAATCGTGTCATCCGCTCGATATCGGCGGTGGTGCGCATTCGCGCCGCCTCGCTGGCCATCGCTTTCTCAAAGGCGAAACGCGCCGTCTTCAGATGCTCCAGATTTACGCTCGACGCAGCGATCAGGTGCCGCATGGTACAACTGAAATGCTCGATTGTCCGGTCGATGGACGGCTCGGCCACCTTGGCCCGTTCGCCATGCCGTATCTCGACCACACCCATGACCTGCAAGCTCTGCATGGCCTCTCGCACGGCAGGACGGCCCACATCGAACTTGGCCATCAATTCCCGCTCCGAGGGCAAGGCCACACCGGGTCCGAACTGGTCCTCTTCCAGCATCGCGAGAATTTTTTTCCGCACGCTATACGCGATATTCGTGCGGCGCTTTTTCTGGTCTGTTTCGCTCACAACTATCCAATCGGTGTACGGTTCCCAAACCGGATTTCTCAATACCCCTACAGTGCAAAGATCACTTTTTACATCCCAAAATTTGCAACTATCTTGATTGAAAGCATTACAAAAATACATGCTAGAGTTGATATACCTAGATCGCTGGCCATTTCGTCAATGATTCACAGTCTCACAAGACTAAAAGTTTTTATCAAATACTATTTTCCATGCAACAATAGCAAACCGACCGTGAAGCGCCGCAAACAGTCATTCCGCTCCGTTACGGGCGGCAAATCTTGCCGATGATAAGCTGGCAGAAACATCGCCCGATGCTGGCGACCCTTGTCAGTACGTCGCCGGGGCGAGGCGGTTAGCGACGGCTTCTGCTGCGGCGAAGGCACCCTCCAGATAGCCGCCGAATTCGGGGGCGACCTCAGTGCCGCCGAAATGCAGCGTATCATCCCATAGACCACCCATAACCGGGGGCAATTCGTATTGCGGGTGAGAATTTAGGGGGCGGCGATCCTCGTCGGTTGCGGTGTAGGGATCGACGGCCCAATCCTTCAGCAGCAAGGCGCGCGGCTGCAATGCCTGCTGCCCGAAAAGGCGACCGAATTGTTCGACCAACGCGGCGCGCAAGGCCGGTTCGTCCTGCCGGGCATCGGGCGGCACGCCGATGAAGCCGAACAGGGCGTAGGGGCCGCCATCGGCGGGTGAGGCGTCATGGATCTCGGCCATCGGTCCCCGGCGGCTGGACGCATCGCCCGACAGGCCCGCCTCGCGCCAGAAAGGGTCGTCATAGACGGCAACGGCTTTTGCCTGTCCGGCCATCCATGTCGGTATCGCCCGCATCGCCGCCAGAGTGGGGGCGGGTAAGGGTAGCGAAAAGGCGATCCGATGGACCGCAACACGCGGGGGCGTGGCGATCACGGCGCGTCGGGCGCGCAGGGTTTCGCCGCTTTCGAGGGTCACCGTGACGCCCTGTCCTTCTCGCGACAGGCCGGTAACGGGGGTGGATAGGCGCAGCGCGTCTGGCGGCAGAACATTCGCCAATGCCGTGGTCAGCGCGCCGATACCGCCCTGTAAGCGCCATGACCCCTCCATCGACGCGAAACCGCGCCCATACTGAACCTGCCCGCGCTCATCCTCATAGGCCAACGCGCCAGTCGAGAACTGGTCGAAACGGGTCAGGTCGAACCGGTCGATTTGTTCGGCAATGCGGGGCTGACCGGGCCAGAACCATGACGGGCCAAGATCATAACCGCCCTGCCCCACCGCCTCGCTCAATACCCGCCCGCCAATCCGGTCGCGGGCTTCGAGCAGTTGAAACGGGTGTCCCCGCTGATGCAGCAGATCAGCCAATCGCAAACCGGCGATCCCGCCGCCGATGATGATCACATCGGTATGCACCGCTCAGACCGTGGGCGGCGTGACGGAGCGCAGATGGCCGGTCTTCATCCAGACCTTGGCGCCCTCGACGCCCGCAACCGCCGAAAGCGGCGCATCGGGGGGAAGGCGTAACCATGCGCCCTGCCCCAGCGTTTCGCCATTCTCGACGATGCTGCCCCCGATCACCAACAACTCGATACCGCCCGCATCGGTGCTGTCGAACGCGGTATTCGCGTCGATATGGTGATAGGTCACCACTTCGCGCGCATCGCGGTGCAGTTCAGCGGTGGCGACACCATCGACAGACGCGCCAAGCTCATCGGTCATGGTCTTGTGGAATTGGTTGCGGTCATCGGGGTCGAATTGCCATAGCTTGACGAAGATCGTGCATCCCGGCTTCGACCCCGGTGTATGCGAGGTGGTCGGCGGGTTGCGGACATAGGTGCCCGCCGGGAAATCCCCGTAATCGTCCTGAAACACTCCGTCGAGAACGATGAATTCCTCGCCCCCGTCATGGGTATGCGCCGAGAATTGGCTATCCGCCGCGAAACGCACGATGGTTGTCGCGCGGGCCACTTCGCCCCCGATCCGGTCGAGCATCCGGCGGTCGACACCCTTCATCGGCGAGGGTTGCCACTCCACGTTTGCGGAATGAACAACCGTCCGGGCATCGAAATCCGCATTCAGTTCCATCGCCGTAACCCCTTAAAGTCTACCTATCATGTGATAGATACAATGACGTATCCGTACAGGATAGCATTCTCATGAAATCGTGGGGGTGATAGCGCATTTCCGTATCGATTGCCCTGCCCTTCTCACCAACGCATTGAATATATTCCTTGGACCTGCGCTAAACGTCCTGTCTGTCTTGCGGCGTATTCACTGTGACCGAACCGGGAAATTTCGATGTCAAAACCAATCGTGCTTATTACCTCCGCCTCTGGCCGCATTGGCAGGGAACTTGTGGCATTGTTGGCGAAAGACGGGTCATTCACCATTCGCGCCTGTTGCTTCAGTGATGACAAAGCGGAGTCGTTGCGTGCTCTTGGGGCCGATGAGGTGGTGAAATTCGACCTCAACGATGCGACCACTTGGGATGCGGCGTTGGAGGGGGTGAGCGCGGTCTATTCCGCCTCGCTCGACCCGATGCTGGAAGGGCATCTCGCGTTTTGCAAGGAACTCGGCAAGCGCAAGGATCAGATAAAACATGTGGTTCGGATCAGTTGCATGGGGGCGGATACGAACACGGCGTCCTATGATCCCGCTAAACATTCTTCGCGTGTTGGTGCCGGTATCCCGTTGATGTTGCAGCATTACTGGTGGGGCGAAAAAGCCCTGATCGATGTGGGCCTGCCGGTGAGTGTGCTGCGCAATAACTTCTTTATGAACCACCTGCTGAAAACGGATAGCGATACGATCCTGAACGAAGGATGGTTCAGTAACCCGCTGGGTGCGGCGCGCAATTCCTTCGTTGCGACGCGCGATATCGCCGAAGCTGCCTTCGTCCTGCTGACCGAAGGCCCTGAAAAGCACGCCGATAAATTCTACGACATTACCGGGCCAGAGCCACAATCCATGGACGAGATCGCCGCCGACCTCGGCAAAGCGATGGATAAGACCCTGACCTATCGCCCCCAAAACATGGAAGATTTTGAGCGAGACTTTGGCAGCACCCGCGCGGAATTCTTTGAATATCTCTCCAACGGCTTCTATTGCCGGTGCAGTCCCGATTTCTACAACCTGACAGGCCATAAGCCGACCTCGTATTATGACTATCTCACGACGCAAGGGGCATCGAGGGAAACCGGGTTGGAAGAACTTTGGCAGGGTAACCTGTGGAAGAAGGGCGAGGATGCGATGAAGGAGGCTGCGGCGCTCAAGAGTTGAGGAAACGCTCTGCCGTGTCGTTAATCAATTCGCATGGATGCTCCTTTCCCCGTACTTGTTGCGCGCCAGAATGCCGTAGACGGAAGGCGCGAGGTTGAAAGCACCCTCCTCCGCTTTTCGCGTCATGCCGACTAGCGCCCCGCCAACACTGTTTACGGGGCGCGTAGGGTGACTTCTGTTCCTGTCCAGCACGATCAACGCAATGGCAGCTTCCCTTGGCCCTAGGGTCGTGATGGCGCTGTGCCACGCTTGCTTGCTGACGTTTAGTTTCGCAGCGATATGCTCGGCGAGATCGATCAGAATTGGCCAAGAGATATCGACGTTGAGTCCCAGCGCTTGTCTCCAACTCGTGGGGGCTGCTTTCCAGATTTCGATGAGTGATGGCAAAGCATCCGAAACTGGATTCAGCCTATCTGTGCGAAAAGCATCGTCGCTTCGATGCGCAGCTATTCGGATTGCTCGGTTATCTTCTAAGCAATAATCAGGTTTCGGTTTCGCGTTGATGTGAGCATTCGATGACCGATGCGTTTTCATAAAGCCTTTACGTATGTCCGTAGGACAAGAATGAATATCTGTATCGTCTATTAGACGGTCTGAATCTTCCGACTGGATGGTGATTTGTGAAGAACGATCTGGGTTATCCACAACCGTTTCAGGATTGAGAAGTGTCGCAAGGCGGTCTTGAAGCAGCGTTACGATGGTGAGGCGATGCTGAAGATCGGTGATCGTCATGGTGTTGCGTAGGCGTGCGACATCTGCCTGCGTGTACTCCTGCTGGATCGCGGCGAGAGCGTCCTGTTTTTCTCGTTCGGCCAAGGCTTCGATCAGCCCTTGAACAATCCGACGGGACGCGCGGATGCGCGCTTCGAGATCAAGGCGGTGTTGTTCTTCGCCTTTGCGTTTTTCCAGGACGATCAGCAATTCGGGCATACGAGTGCCGAATGCCCGCCAATCTAGACCGGTGCGGCGTGCCTCGTTACCCATGCCATTGTGGCGGCGGGCATGTTTGACGGTGCGGTGTGCGAGACCGGCGGCGATGAGCTGTCGTTCATAGGTGCAGATTGTGCGCTCGGACTTTCCGACCTTTCGCGCGTAGGTGCGCAGGGAATGATAGGTTACCGCCCGTCCATCACCGCGCCAATCCGCCTCGGTTACGAGGCCGATCAGATCGAGGGCGTAGACGACGGCCCCGCCACTTAGCCCCAGTGCGGGGCCGAGCTTGATGAGGACTTCGCGGAACCGCCATAGCGGTATGTCGTCGGGTAGTTTCGTGAAGGATTCAGCGGCGAGCGCGTTTTGCGCTTCTATCGCATCAAGACTGCCTTGGTGCTTTTTAATTGGGTACATTTCTTGGTCCTGCCTCGTTGGAACGAGCAGGTGGCAATCAGGCACACGATTCCCGTGGCGCTTAATGCGCAGTTTTGACTTGACCTGACGGGAGAGATCGTGCGGAATCGTTAGCAGCCATACTAAACGGCGACCTCGCCAAAGGTCGTTCGGCACGAGCCCTCGAAGCCACCCGCTTCGGGGGTTTTTGTTTTGTAGTTTGGTATGAACTCCCCATAGATTGCATACGGCGTGTATCGAGGGACACCCACCAAGACTAACGCTGGCAAAGTGACCATCATGCAGCAATCAAAAAACGCTATTTAGCGGATTTGGGGTGCTTTTGGCTGATTTTTTGGTATTAATCGCGTGAAACGCGGCGTCGCGTTATTTCAACGGTAACGAATAGGTAAGATATGGCTCAAGGTACGCTCGAATCATTCCTGAGAATGTCGATCCGTGGAATGGCCAGCATGGCGGCGCATGATCGGCGCTCGGATGCCATTGGAAGCCGCATCAAGAAGACATTCCACAAACGACAGGTTGCCGAGATGATCGGTGTTGGCCTTTCCACTCTGTCGCGCCATGAAAAGGAAAGCGCGTCATGGCCCGAAGGAACTGTGATCGGGCGTGAGCGTGTTTACTCTCTCGAAGAGATCATGCTGATGCGGGCGATTCTAGCCGCATCACCCAAGCCTAGGGTCGAACCGCTGGCATGGCGTGCACCGGATGACCCCCTGCCCGTCATATCCTTCGCCAGTCAAAAAGGGGGGACAGGGAAGTCCCTCTCCGCTGCGCATTTCGCGCAGTACCTTTCCCTAACCTATGGAATGCGGGTCGGTCTGATCGACGCGGACCCGCAGCATACGCTGTCGCTGTATTTCGCCTCGCCCGAACAACGCGACGGGGTGCCGTATCGCGATTACGAAACGCTGGTGGATTTCGTAGGGCTGTTCATGGACCCTGAAACCGGCGCGCCGTTATCGACGCATACGCCGGAAAAGCTGAACGGGTGTTGGATCGACACGCCGTGGCCGGGTATTCGGTTGATCCCGGCCAATATCGAAACCTCCGAGGGGGAAATTCAGCTTGCGCGGCTGATGCAGGCACGGGTGCAAGATCCGCCCCTCTATATGCATACCAAACGCGCCATTGATCGCTGGTCGGCGGCCTACCCTCCCCTGACCGACCCATCGACGCTGGCCGATGGCGATGGAGTCGTGGACCCGGCTCGGTTTGCCGATGCCCTGACCGAGACGCTGGACGTGATCGTCATCGATTATCAGCCTGCCCTGACGATCTTTCAGCTCAACAACCTCGTCGCCAGCACGCATCTGGTCATTCCGCAGACGATGAAGGGATTCGACATCGCGACGCTCGAAGCGTTTTTGGTCAAGCTGCTGGACTATATCGAAGATGTGCTGTCGACCAATACGGCCCTGTCCATCGGCACGGGGGAGCATGTCATTCTGCCCACCATCGTACAACGATCCAACGATACCGATCTGGAGCAAATCGGCGCGATGATGGAGGCGTGCCCCGGTGCGGTATCGCCGGTCTTTTACCTGCGCTCCGATGCGGTGGCCAATGCCGCCGATCTATTTCAGAGCGCTTATGAATTCGAGCCGAGTGCGGGGCAAAGGCGGGGACTGAAGCGGTTCATCGACAATGCGAATGCGGTCAATGATGCGTTGGTCGCGAAGATTTGGCCGGGACGAGAACGGGGCTACGCGCAGTCTTGGATAGATGAGAATTACGGCGAGGAGGACGCTTGATGGCGAAGAAACTGCCCCGGAGCATAACCCGTGTCGGCAACACGGCTGTGCCCGAAGACGACGAGGCGTTGAAGAAGGCGCGCGAGCGGTTTGGGTCTAAGGAGGCGTTGGATTCAGGGCGCGGTGCTTGGGCGCAGGCGGGGGCGTCGGTGATGTCGTCGGAGTTGGAAAAGCTGCATGCGGAGCGGATTGCGAAATTGCTTTCCGGTGATCTGGTCATCGAGTTGGACCCCGCGCAGGTCGTGGATGAAGCGGGAAGTGATCGGTCGAACCAGTGGGTCGAGGACGAGGCGTTCGACGCGCTGAAGGCGTCGATTGCGGATAACGGGCAGGACGTGCCGATACAGGTGTCGCCGGTTGGGGGGCGCTGGAATCCGGTCTTCGATGAGACGGATGGGATCGTGACGAAAGGAATCACGTTTGCCGTTATCAGCGGACGGCGGCGGTTGGAGGCGATCCGGCAGCTTGGGAAGACGGTGCGCGCGGTATGTGTGCCGTTGGATTCCGGCGAGCCGAGTTTCGATCAGCTATACCGTCGGTTTCGCGAGAATGCCGAGCGTGAGAATTTGAGTCTTCTTGACGAGTTTCTGTCGATTGGTGAAATGTTTTCGCACGCGAAAACTCTCGATCCGAAAACGACCGGGCGTATGATTGCCAAGAAGTTGGGGATGCCAGAACCAAGGGTCAGTCGTGGGCGGGCGCTGTTCGAGAATAAGGAGCGGTTGTTTCGTGAAGTCGCATCGCCCCATGACCTGACGTTTCACGAAATCGACGCGATTATCCCGGCATTGCGGAAGGGCGAGAAGTTGCCCGATCTTGGGAAAGACGCGGAAAAGGGTAGGGAGGCATCCGCTGCACCGCCACACACGACCCGGTCGCGGGTCGTGCCGTTGAAACGGACGCAAATTATCAAGGGTCGAAAGATCACTGCGAAAGCACGGCTTGGGAAGATCACGATCGATCTGGGTGATGATGCAAAGGTCGATGAGGCGTTGCTGGATCATTTGCTGTTATTCATTCAGCAAAAGGGTCGGTCGCAGGATCAGTAGATTTCGTGAGTTTTCGCGTGCGAAAACTTTTTATCGCGACCTTGCGAAGGGCAGGGCGGTGATGGATGAGCGTGTGTAGATCCGCTGACAGGTTTGGCGCGGTAATATTTGTATTTGCAGATCGAATATTTCGATTTTTGTTCAGAAATTCTATTGAGCGCAGTTGTGATTTGAGTTTTATTGCAATGAAGTCTGTTTATTTTTCGCTATAATACTTGTTTTTGTTGCAAGTTCGATAAGGAAGCCCTATCGCGGAAGTGGGGTGTCGGGGGAAGTGTGACTTTCTACATGCTTAATGGAAGGCCAAGAATCTGGTCGGCACGGGATGAATGTGCCGCCGATACGGGGCCGGATGTGTTTTGGACGAGACAGTCTCGCGATGAATAATTGCGAGGTCAAGAGGGGCGACGATCATGGTGTTCACGGATAAAGGCGAGCTTCCGGCTGCGGATGCGCGGGGGGATCTACAAGGGGCGCTCGAACTGAGTGAGCAGGTCAATCAAGCGCCTGCGGTCGATCTGAATGGCGCGGATGGAGGCATCGATTCCGCCGTGACTTTTACCGAAGTCACGCATCAGGGGCTTGGGGCAGGGCAGGGCATCGCGCTGGCGAGTGCGGGGACGCTTGCCGATATGGATGTCGGTGATGATGTTGAAGCTGTGACGGTTACGCTGACCGACGATCAGGATGGGGCGGATGAGCAGCTTTTCGTCGATCCGACGGTGCTGGCCGGGGGTGTGACGGTTTCGGGCAACAGTAGCGAT
>CALJIU010000274.1 GCA_937974055.1 uncultured Neomegalonema sp.
TGAAGCTGGCACCCGCCGCAATCGCCGAAATGCGGGCAGGGCGGCGGCTGGCGGTCGGGGGAGGATGCGGTTTCGAGGGTCGCGGTGCCGTTCTGGACCGTGACCGTATCGCCGGGGGCGGTGAAGGGAATCGCGTGGACAGTATCCCCATCCGGCGCGATTCCGTGGCCGGTAATCGGGTCGAGGCGCATGACGGTGAGGGACGTCACGGCAGTCGCACGCTGACCGACGGTATGCGCGACCCTATAGGGGACGGCATCAATCGGCGGCCTTCTCGTCTTCTTTGTCGTCTTTCTTGTCTTCGCTGTCGTCTTCCTCCTCGGAGGACGCTGCCGCCGCCGCCGCTTCGGCATCGGCTTGCTTTTGGCGCTTGCGGAAGAAGAGGTCGAGGCATTCTTGGACATCGGTGAAGAGGGCGTCATGGGTTTCTTGGAAGGTGTCGGGTTTCTCCGACGCATCGACCAGTTTGTCCCAGAGTTCGGTGCTGTGCTCGTTCATCACGCTGACGCTGGTGCCGATGCCGTCATCGACGGCGCGGCGTTCGGCCTCTTTCTTGAGGACTTCGCGCGATTCCTTGAGTGCCTCATAGGCCGGTTCCAGATCGGTGCGGCCATCGACGACGGATGCTTGGTAGAACCACATTAGGGCGGTCAGGCGGGCACCGCAGACGCCCAGCGCGACGTCGCCTTCATGGTGACGTTTGCGCAGTTTTTCTGCCCATTCCTCGTCCTCTTTCGCCAGTTTCTGCTGCGCCTCGTTGATCTCCTCATCCTTTGCCTCGGTTGGCTTTTCGGATTCAGCGGCGTTTTCCTCCGCAACCGGCGCTTTATCCGGTTCGGCATCGGTGTCGGCGAAGGCGGGTGTTGCGGTGAGAGCAACGGCGAGGGCGAGGCGGTACAATAGGGCGCTCATCGGGCAACTCCATAAGGTCCGCTGCGGGGGCGAGGTCTGTGGGCCTGCCACCGGAACGTGCCGAGAGGATAACGGTCTTGATGCGCGGTTTGCGCAGGTTCGGATAATTCTAGCGCGGCTTACGTTGCAGTGCACTTAAAACCGGTTCATGGGGCGTGAGCGAAAGCACAGACGGTCGGCACTGTGCTTTTCAGGCGGCTTACTGCGCGGGCGTAACGGGGTCGAGAGTGAGCGGCTCGGTCGTGTAGGGCTGTAGCGGCACCGTTTCGTAGGTCTGGTCGGGTTGAGCGGGTTGGGCGGTGTAGGGTTGCGCGGGGGCTGCATTCGGGGCCGACTCACGGAACGCGCGCAATTCGGCCTTTGCCGATGCGAAACAGCCATTCGAGACTTTCAAAAGCTCGCGCTGGATGGCCTGGCGCTCCTCGACGGTTTTCGCATTGCGGATGCGACCGCTCATAAAGGCGACGAAGCTTCGGGCTGCCGTGGCGATTTCTTCGCGCGGGAAACGGGGCATGTCCGAGAAGAAATCGCGGGCTTGCTGTATCTCTTGCAACCTTTGCGTATTCGGATTGTCGGCGCGGCTCATATATTGGCCGAGCATGTCGAGCGAACCGGCACAGGCACCGGCGGCATTGGCCCCGCGTGCCTTGATCGTTTCGACCTGCTGTGCCTGCGCAGGTATCGTGGCGGTTAGGGCGCAGACGGTGGCGATGGCGATGATCCGCATGGGAACGCTCCTGTACTCTGAAATGACGGTGCAGATTTGCCCCGGTATTGCGGCGAAAGAATGGGGCAAATGCGCCGTTATGCCAGCATCGCACTACGCATCGCGGCGACTTCGGCCTCGTCGGTTCCGAGTGCGGACAGGGCGGCGGCGGCGATGGCGGTCGCGTCCAAACCCGCTTCGCGGTACATCAGTTCGGGCTTGTCCTGATCAATGAAGGTATCGGGCAGGCGCAGGCTGCGCACGCGCAGGCCCGCATCGAGTGCACCGGCATCGGCCAATAGGGTCAGCACGTGGCTGCCAAAACCGCCGATTGCGCCTTCTTCCACGATCACCAAAGCCTCGTGATTACGGGCAAGGCGCAGCACCATGTCGATATCTACCGGCTTGGCGAAGCGGGCATCGGCGACGGTGGTGGTCAGGCCGCGCGCGTCGAGTTCCTCCGCCGCGAGGATCGCCTCGCCGAGACGGCCCCCCAGCGAGAGGATCGCGACCTTGCTGCCTTCGCGGATAATGCGGCCCTTGCCGATTTCGAGCGCGACGCCGTGTTCTGGCATTTCGACGCCCATGCCTTCGCCGCGTGGATAGCGGAAGGCGCTGGGGCGGTCGTCGATTTCAACTGCCGTGCGGACCATGTGCTTGAGTTCGGCCTCGTCGGACGCCGCCATCAAGATCATGCCGGGCAGGGCGGAAAGATAGCCGATATCGAAGCTGCCCGCATGGGTCGGGCCGTCTGCGCCGACCAATCCGGCGCGGTCGATGGCGAAGCGCACGGGCAGGCGCTGAATCGCGACGTCATGGACGATCTGGTCGTAGCCGCGTTGCAGGAAGGTGGAGTAGATGGCGCAGAACGGCTTCATCCCGGCACCCGCCAGCGCGGCGGCGAAGGTGACGGCGTGTTGTTCCGCAATGCCGACATCGAAGGTGCGTTCGGGGAAGGCTTCGTCGAACAGATTGACTCCGGTGCCGGATGGCATGGCGGCGGTGACGGCGACGATGCCTTCGTCGGCGCGGGCTTCCTGTACCAATGCCTCGCCGAAGACCTTGGTGAAGCTGGGGGCGTTGGATTTGGCTTTTGACTGCTCGCCCGTGACGACGTCGAATTTCGATACGCCGTGGTATTTGTCGCTCGAATCCTCGGCGGGGCCGTAGCCCTTGCCCTTCTTGGTCACGCAATGCAGCAGGACCGGGCCGTCATGCCGGTCGCGCACGTTGCGCAGGACGGGCAGTAGGTGGTCCATGTTATGGCCGTCGATGGGGCCGATGTAGTAGAAGCCCAATTCCTCGAACAACGTGCCACCGACGGCCATGCCCTTGGTGTATTCCTCGACCTTGGCCGCGCGTTTGCGGATGCCTTCGGGGAAGACGCTGGCGACTTGTTTCATCAAATCGCGGAAGGTTTTGTACGTGCCACCGGACCATAGCTTGGCGAGGTAGGCACTCATCGCGCCGACGGGCGGGGCGATGGACATCTCGTTATCGTTGAGGATCACGATCATGCGTGATTTCAGGCCGCCTGCGTTGTTCATCGCCTCATAGGCCATGCCCGCGCTCATCGCGCCGTCGCCGATAACGGCAATGACGTTGTCGTTCGTTCCCTGCAGCGCGGAGGCGGTGGCGAAGCCGACCCCGGCGGAGATGGAGGTGGAGGAATGGGCCGCGCCGAAGGGATCGTATTCGCTTTCGGCGCGCTTGGTGAAGCCGGATAGTCCCTTGCCCTGACGCAGCGTGCGGATGCGGTCGCGGCGTCCGGTGAGGATCTTGTGGGGGTAGCATTGGTGGCCGACATCCCAGATCAGCTTGTCCTTGGGTGTGTCGAATACGGCATGGATGGCGACGGTCAGTTCGACGACGCCGAGGCTGGCCCCAAGGTGGCCGCCGGTGACCGAGACGGTCGATATCGTTTCGGCGCGGACTTCATCGGCGAGTACGGTCAATTCCGCGTCTGTCAGATGCTTTAGATCAGCGGGCGACGTCACCTTGTCGAGCAATGGTGTGGATGGGCGCTGTTCGAGGGTGTCCGTCACGGCAGTGTGCCTCCAGTTCGCGCGGAATCGCGCCGCGCATCGTCTGATTTTATGAACGGTACGTTAGCGTGGAATCGCAACGATGCCAATGCGCCACGATGCGAAGTGTCAAGAAAGGTTGACGGATTATGCCGCCGCGCCAGCGCTGTCGCGTATTTCGGACAGGAACAGATCGCCGAACGTGTCCAGTTTCTTGGCGCCAATGCCGTGTAGCTGGGATAAGTCGGCGCGGCTGCGGGGGAGTGCCTTGGCCATTTCGATCAAGGTGCGGTCGGGGAAGATGACGTAGGCGGGTACGTCGCGTTCATCGGCGAGGCGGCGGCGCAGGCGTTTGAGGGCGGCGAGGACGTCTTCGTCTGCGCCGGTCATATCGACGGGGGCACTGCCGCCACCGCCGCCGCGCGTGGATTTTGATGGTTTGCGCAGGCGTACCTCGACCTCGCCGCGCAGGACGCGCCATCCCTCTTCGGTGACCGACCAGCGCCCGTAATTGGCCATGTCGATATGGGCGTACCCACCGGCATAGACTTGGCGGAAGATGGAGCGCCATTCGACCTTGGAGGTATCCGCGCCGACGCCGAAGGTGGGGAGGTCGGCATGGCCATGCTTGTCGCTCATCTCGGTCTTTTCGCCGCGCAGCACCGTGATGAGGTGCTCCATGCCAAAGATTTGGCGGGTTCGCAGGATGACGGAGAGGGCCTTTTGTGCCTGTACCGTCCCCTCGACCGTTTCGACCTCGCCCCGGCACAGATCGCAGTTTCCGCAGGTCTGGGACGTTTCGCCAAAATACGCGAGCAGGGTTTGGCGGCGGCAGGTGAGGGCTTCGCAGAATGCGACGAGGGTGGAGAGTTTCTGCCGCTCGATGGTTTTCTGTTCCTCGGATGCGCCGCCCTCGTCGATCCACTGGCGATACTGGCGCACCTCGCCCATGCCGTAGAGACCGTGGGCGGTGGCGGGCAGGCCATCGCGGCCCGCGCGTCCGATCTCTTGGTAATAGCCCTCGATATTCTTGGGCAGGTCCATGTGAAAGACGTAGCGCACGTCGGGTTTATCGATGCCCATGCCAAAGGCGACGGTGGCGACGACGACCACGCCTTCCTCGCGTAGAAAGGCGTCTTGGCAGGCATCGCGCTGTTCGGGGGGCAGGCCAGCGTGGTACATGCGGGCGTCGATCCCCTGTGATTGCAGGTATTCGGCGGTATCGGCAACGCGCTTGCGGGACTGGCAATAGACGATGCCGCTTTGGCCCTTATGCGCTGTGACGAAATCGAGAAGCTGCTTGCGGCCATTGGCGCGGGGGGTCATGGCGAGGCTGATATTCGGGCGGTCGAAACCGCGCAGGAAAACGCGGGGCGGGGCGGGGAACAGGCGCTCCTCGATATCCTTGCGCGTCATTTCATCGGCGGTGGCGGTGAAGGCGAGCAGTTGTACCTTGCCCAGCCGGTCGCGGGTTTCGCCGATCAAGCGGTATTCGGGGCGGAAGTCGTGGCCCCATTGGCTGACGCAATGGGCCTCGTCCACCGCGATGGCCTTTACGCCGATGCGCGAGAGCAAGTTGGTGGTGCCGGGGCGGGCCAGCCGTTCGGGTGAGAGGTAGAGCATACGGAGGGTGCCGTCCTGCGCCTCGCGGATGGTGAGGTCATTCTCCTCATCGGAATTGGCGGAGTTCAGGCTGCGCGCGGCGATGCCGAGTTCGCGCATCTGCGCCACCTGCCCGCGCATCAGGGCGATGAGGGGGGAGATGACGATGGTGACGCCCGTGTCGATCAGGGCGGGAAGCTGGTAGCACAGCGATTTGCCGCCGCCCGTGGGCATGATGGCCAGCACATCCTCGCCCGCGAGTGCGGCCTGCACGATCTCTTCCTGACCGGGACGGAAACCGTCGAATCCAAAGGTGTCGCGTAGGATGTCGGTGGCTTCGGTCATCGCTCGAACGGCCTTTCTTCGAATGCTTTGTCCGCGCTCTGCCTTCCGTGGAGAATGCGTAGAATTTCTATATCGGTATTGATGGATCGATAGAAGACAATGTGCCTTCCGCAGAGATAGCCGGACAGGCCGGGGCGGATATCATTACGCGATCTTCCCTTGACGTCGCCTGACGCAAGGGCCTCGAACGCCTGTTCAAGTCTTGCCAAATATGAACGGCGTTGTTCCTTACCCCATGTATTCTGAGTGTATCGACCGATATCGCGCAAATCCTCGCGCGCCGCGATGGTGAGGCGGTAGTCAGGCATCGACTTCCGCGTCTAGGTCGCGGTTCAGGTCAGCGAGATCGAGGTTGGCGAATTGGCCGCGCTCGGCCTGTTGCCATCCAACGTCGATAGTCGCGCGCAGGTCTTCGATCTCCGCAGTTTCGCGCGCGTCTTTTCGCATCTTTTCGCGTAACGCCTCACGCACGACTTCGCTGGCATCGCCATAGAGGCCGCCATCGACCTGTTCGCGGATATAGCGTTCGAGGGCTTCAGTCAGGGATACGTTCATGTTCGTCTCCTGTTCGCAGCTTATTGGCCGACCTATGAACGCCTTGTCAATCTTTCTGACCAGCGATCCGAAGCGCAAATGTCGCGGCCTCGGCCACCTTCTCCGCATCCAATCCGGTGACGTATCCGCGTGCGTCCATGTAGGGGATCACGGCCTCGGTCGCCACGTTTCCCTTTGCCCCCGGCGCATACGGGCAGCCGCCCAAGCCGCCGACGCAGGAATCGAAGGTGCGCAGGCCCCGGTCTAGGCTGACGCCGATATTGTCGAGGGCGCGGCCTTTCGTGTCGTGGAAATGCCCCGCAAGCCGCTCCGCCGGGGCGACGGCGAGGACCGCATCGAGCATGGCGGCGGTCGTCTCCGGGGTGGCATGGCCGATGGTATCGCCAAGCGAGACTTCGTAGCAGCCCATCGCGAACAGCTTTTCGGCTACCCGCGCCACCTGCGCCGGATCGACCGGGCCGTCATAGGGGCAATCGGTCACGACCGAGACGTAGCCCCGCATGGGGATATCGTCGTGGTTTGCGGCCTGTGCAACGGCTTCGAAGCGGGCGATGCTTTCTTCGATTGTGGCGTTGAGGTTGGCTTTCGAGAATGCCTCGGAGGCCGCTGCGAAGATGGCGATTTCATCGGCCTTCGCCGCCTTTGCCCCCTCGTATCCGCGCAGGTTTGGCGTTAGCCCCGCATAGCTGACCCCCGGCGCGCGGTCGATGCCCGCCATGACCGCCGCCGCGTCGCCCATCTGCGGCACCCATTTGGGCGAGACGAAGCTGGTGACTTCGATCTTGGTGAAGCCACAGGCGGAAAGGCGATTCACCAGCGCGATTTTCTCGTCGGTCGGGATCATCCGCTTTTCATTTTGAAAGCCGTCGCGCGGGGCCATCTCGAAGATGGTCACATGCTCGGTCATGGCTGTAACGGGAAGACGAGGCATGTGGTCGTGCCGGTTGCGTAGACCTTGCCGTCCTGCCCCACCATTTCGCCCGTCGCGGTCGCCACCCGTCGCCCGGAACTGACCACCGTTCCTATGGCGCGCAGGGGCGGGGTATCCTGGAATGCGGGGCGCAAAATCGTGATCTTGTATTCGATGGTCGTGTAGCCCTTGCCCTGTGGCAGCGTCGTCTGCACCGCGCAGGCCATGCAGCTATCGAGCAAAGTGCCGAACCATCCGCCATGCGCGCCGCCCAGCGGGTTATAGGCACCGAAGGGGGGCGCGCCCTCGAATACCACGCGACCTTCGGCGACTTCGGTGAGGGTGTAGCCAAGGGTCTTGGCGATGGGCGGCGCGGGGAAGCGGCCCGTGCGGATGCCGTCGATAAAGTCGAAGCCGCTTACCTCAGCCAATTGGGCGGGTGTTAGCAGGTCTTCGGGCGTTTCGGCGTATCGTGGGGTCATTCGTTGCTGGCCCTTTCGCGCAGGTCACGCCGGACGATCTTGCCCGTCGTGGTCATCGGCAGTTCATCGAGGAAGGTGATTTCGCGTGGATATTCGTGCGCGGAGAGGGTCGTCTTCACGAAATCCGACAGGGTTTCGGCCAGTGTATCAGAGGCAACGAACCCGTCGGCCAACACGATATATGCCTTGACGATCTGGCCGCGCAGGGCATCGGGTTTGCCGACGACCCCGGCCATTGCGACCGCTTCATGCCGGATCAGCACGTCTTCGATTTCGCCCGGACCGATACGATAGCCGCCCGATGAAATGATGTCGTCATCGCGTCCGACGAAGCGTAGGCCACCATCGGCCTCCTGCACGCCCCGGTCGCCGGTTAGTAGCCAATCGCCCGCGAATTTCTGCGCCGTTGCCGCGTCGTTGTTCCAGTACCGCAAGAACATCACTGGGTCGGGCGCACGGATGGCGATGCGGCCCTCTATGTCGATCACGGGCGCATCCGTATCATCCAGTACCGCGACGTCATGCCCCGGCACGGGCCAGCCCATGATGCCCGGACGATGCGCGCCCAAGCTGGCCGCCGACGACACGACCATGTTGCATTCGGTCTGGCCATAGAATTCGTTGATCGTCACGCCGAAGGTCGCGCGGCCCCAATCCAGAAGCCCGGCTCCGAGGCTCTCGCCCCCGCTGGCCACGCTGCGCATCGGCAGGGGGGCGGGATTGGCTTTGCGCATTATCTTCAGCGCGGTGGGCGGCAGGAAGGCGTTGCGCACGCCGCGTCGGCGCATCAGGTCGAAGGCCGCTTCGGAGGTGAATTTCTCGAACCGCTTCGCGACCACCGGCACCCCGTGGTGCAGGGCGGGCATCAGAACGTCGAGCAATCCGCCGATCCATGCCCAGTCGGCGGGGGTCCAGATTATGTCGTCCGGCTGTGGGAAGAGGTCATGGCTCATCTCGACGCCCGGTAGATGGCCGAGCAGCGCCTGATGCGGCAACAATGCGCCCTTCGGATTGCCCGTGGTGCCGGAGGTGTAGATCAGGATTGCGGGATCGTCGCGCGCAGTATCCGCGCTGATAAATCCGCCGGGTTGGCCGGGGAGGGCGTCTCGCAGGTCGATATCGCCGCCCCCATCGACCGATAGGATGGCGCTGAGATCTGGCAGGGTGCCGCGCAGCGGGGCCAGCCGGGACGCGCCCTGCCGATCCGTAACGACGGCCCGCGCGCCGCTATCGGATAGTCGATGTGCCAGCGCCTCGGCCCCGAATAACGTGAATAGCGGCATGGAAATCGCGCCCAGCTTGAGCGCCGCGATATGGGCGACCGCCGTCTCCAACCGCTGCGGCAGCAACACGCCCACCCTGTCGCCCCGCCCGATGCCGTTCTCGGCGAACAGGTTTGCCATACGGTTCGACAGGTCGTGCAATTCATCGAAAGATACCGTCCGATCCTCGTCGTCGAGGATCAGCGCGATCCGCTCCGGCTCGCGCGCGGCCCATCGGTCGCAGATATCGACGCCGATATTGTATCGCGCCGGGATCGACCAGCGGAAGGTCGAGCGCAGCGTCTGGTAATTATCGGCATGAGGCAACATGGCGCGAGAGTAGACCGACCCATTCGCACGCACAATGCTTGTCGGGGCGCGGTGATCTGCTAAGTTGTGCGGCAAGTCATAGCGATTTGCGATCAACCGAAGCGATGGTTCGTGCCAAGAGGCGCAGGACACCTCGCCGGTTGATTTAGAATAATCGCAATTCGCTTTAATAGGAGACACCCGCGATGAACGCGCCTGCCGTCATGATGCCCGCCACCTCCGCCCCCGTTTTCGACTGGGCCGACCCGTTCCTGCTGGAGGATCAGTTGACCGAGGAGGAGCGCATGATCCGCGATGCTGCGGCGTCCTATGCGCAGGACAAGCTGCTGCCGCGCGTGGTCGCCGCCTATGCGGAGGAGCGGGTTGAGCCGGAAATCTTTCGTGAGATGGGCGAGATGGGGCTGCTGGGCGTGACCGTGCCGGAGGAATATGGCGGGGTGGGCGCGAATTACGTCAGCTATGGCCTCGTCGCGCGGGAGGTGGAGCGCGTCGATAGCGGCTATCGCTCGATGATGAGCGTGCAATCGTCGCTGGTGATGTATCCGATCTATGCCTACGGGTCGGAGGAGCAGCGGAAGAAATACCTGCCGAAACTGGCCAGCGGCGAATTCATCGGCTGCTTCGGCCTGACCGAACCCGATGCCGGGTCGGACCCGGCGGGCATGAAGACGCGGGCGGTGAAGACGGCGGACGGCTACCGGATCAGCGGCTCGAAGATGTGGATCTCCAATTCGCCGATTGCGGATGTGTTCGTCGTTTGGGCGAAATCCGAAGCGCATGGTGACAAAATTCGTGGGTTCGTGCTGGAAAAGGGCATGAAGGGGCTGTCGGCTCCCAAGATTGGGGGAAAACTGTCTCTGCGCGCTTCGGTGACCGGCGAGATCGTCATGGACGGGGTTGAGTTGGGCGAGGATGCGCTGCTGCCGAATGTCGAGGGGCTGAAAGGTCCGTTCGGGTGCCTCAACCGTGCGCGGTACGGTATTTCTTGGGGGGTGATGGGCGCGGCGGAGGATTGCTGGCATCGGTCGCGCCAATACGGTCTGGATCGGGTGCAGTTCGACCGGCCTCTCGCGCAGACGCAGCTATTCCAGAAGAAATTGGCGGATATGCAGACCGAAATCGCGCTGGGCCTTCAGGGATCGCTGCGTGTCGGGCGTCTGTTCGACGAGGGATCGATGGCACCGGAGATGATCTCGATCGTCAAGCGCAACAACTGCGGCAAAGCGCTGGATATCGCGCGGATGGCGAGGGATATGCACGGTGGTAACGGTATTCAGCAGGAATATCACGTCATGCGCCATTCCCAGAATTTGGAAACGGTAAACACCTACGAGGGAACCCATGATGTTCACGCCCTGATTCTGGGTCGTGCGCAGACGGGCTTGCAGGCGTTTTTCTGAAACTACCGGGCGGTAAACCCGCCATCGACGCTCAGTACCTGCCCCGTCACGTAATCGGAGGCAGGTGAGCAGAGGAACAGGGTGGGGCCGATGATATCGGCCATGCTGCCGTTTCGGCCAATGCAGGTCTGGGCGGCATTTCGTGCGGCACGTTCGGGATCGGCGAAGACGGCGGCGGTCAGTTCCGTTTCAAAAAAGCCGGGTGCGAGGGCGTTTGCGGTGATTCCACCGCCGGACCATGCTTCGGCCATCGCACGGGTCATCTGTGCGATCCCGCCCTTGGATGCGCCATAGCTTAACCCGCCCGGAAAGGCGCGGAAGCTTTGTAGCGAGGCGAAATTCACGACCCGGCCACGGCCATCCTCGCGCATTCCCGGTACGAGGGCTTGGGCGAGGAAAAAGGGTACGGCAAGGTTCAGATCGATGGTCGTTTGCCATCCGTCGAGCGTAACGTCATCCGCCGCCTGTCGCGTATTGATCCCGGCGGCATTGATGAGGATCGTCGGTGCGCCGAATGGCTCCGCCGCCCGCGTGGCCGCTTCCACCGCCGCGTCGGGTTTGGATAGGTCGAAGGGCAGGGCGGCGGTCTCGCCATCTGTCTCGGATTGCCAAGCATCGAGAGCGTCGGCACGGCGTGCCATGCCCACAACCTTTGCGCCATGCTCGGCCAATGCAGTCGCAATTGCGCGGCCCAGCCCACCGGAGGCACCCGTGACGAGGGCAACGCGCCCGGCGACCGAAAACAGATCAGACATCGACATCTTCCGCAAAACGAGCGTTGCTCTGGATGTATTCAAAGCGTTTTTCAGCTTTCTTGCCCATCAAACGCTCCACGAGGCTATGCGTTTCACCCGGTTCGATATCTTCCAACCGCACCCGAATCAGCTTGCGCTTGGCCGGGTCCATCGTCGTTTCCTTGAGCTGTTTGGCCATCATCTCGCCAAGGCCCTTGAAGCGACCGATATCGACTTTCTTGCCTTTGAACGTCGTTGCGACGATCTTGTCGCGCTCGACTTCATCGGCGGCATACACGGATTGAGCGCCGCTGGTAATGCGATAGAGGGGCGGTGCGGCGAGGTAGAGTTTGCCGCTTGCGATGATGTCGTTCAGTTCGCGGTAGAAAAACGTCATCAGAAGCGCAGCAATATGCGCGCCATCCACATCGGCATCGGTCATGATGATAATACGGTCGTAGCGCAGGTCGTCCGCATTGTAGCGCGCGCCGGTTTGAACGCCTAGGGCCAGCATCAGATCCTGTAATTCCTGATTCTGCGCCAGCTTATCGGCGGTGGCATTGGCGACGTTGAGGATCTTGCCGCGCAGGGGCAGGACCGCCTGAAAACGCCGGTCCCGCGCCTGCTTTGCCGATCCGCCCGCCGAGTCCCCTTCGACGAGAAATATCTCTGACCCCTCGCGGTTCGAATCCGAGCAATCGGTCAATTTGCCGGGCAGACGCAGGCGTTTCGTTGCCGATTTGCGTTGGGTTTCCTTTTCGCTGCGCCGCCTTGCGCGGTCTTCGGCGCGGGCAATGCAGAATTCCAGCAGGATTTCGGCCCGTTTCGGGTCCGCCGCCAGCCAGTTGTCGAAGCGATCGCGCAGCGCGCCCTCGACCAGACGTGTCGCA
>CALJIU010000275.1 GCA_937974055.1 uncultured Neomegalonema sp.
CCAAGATTTCGGCGAAATTGACGTAGTCGCCCGTCGGCAGCACCTGAGCCTGAATGGTCAGGTTCGCCGTTGCACTGACCGCGAGGAAGGGCAGGTCCCTCGGCGAACAAATGAAGACCGGACAACTCATGTGCTACATAAACCGGACAAACCATGTGCTAGCGACAAGGTCCAGCCATACGGCTTGCGAAGCGGATGCGGCGCGGATATCCTTTGCATAAGGGGCATATACGACCACGGAGCTATCCATGAAACGCATCTTCCTTGCCCTTCCCTTGCTCATCGGTGCCTGCGCGGCGGACGGAACGCCCCTGAACACCGCCCCCGCATCCACAAGCACGATCGCCGTTCAGCCCACGACCGGCGAGATCGTCATGGTCGAGGCCATCGCCCCGGTCAGCCAGCGCGGCGGCAATGCCGCCCTTCAGATCGGCGCATCGGTCCTCGGCGCCCTGATCCCCGGCCCATGGGGCAGCGTCGCGGGCGTCACGACCGGACAGGTGGGCAGCCTCGCGCTGGCCAATGCCGATGCCCAATCTTCCCGCTATCACGTCCGCCTGTCGGACGGCACCATCCAGACATTCGAGCAGCCCAGCGCGCCCACGCTCGTCATCGGCACCCCGGTCGATATCCTGACCCTCGCCAATGGCAGTCGGCAGATCATCCCGTCGGTTCCCGTCGTGAAGGCGAGTTCACTACAGACGATCTAAATCGGCCCAGAACTATCGCAAATCGCGATAGTCCCGCGCAGTATCTATCGACCATGTCCACGCCATGAAGGCCGCAACGATGCCGATGGCGTGGAAGAACACGGCGACGATCACCCCGCTCAGGAACAGCGCCCCCTGCACGACCCCCAATGCGGGCTTGCCGATGAGGCATGTGCCCAAACCCGGTAACAGCATGAAATTCGCGAGAATGGCCATCAGCCTCATGGGAACGCTCCTGTATCCGTCCTACGAAAAAAGCAGGGTAGCGACGTTTCCTTTCGGCTCGGTGAAACTTGATCTTAACTCGATGACGAACACAACAATTTGATTAAAAAATGTGCTGCACATTTTTTATGCCTATTAATTAGACGTCAAAATCATCACCACTGACGCCACTGCACAAAATAAATTTATATAATTTATATAATTCAAATACTTAAACGATGCCCGCTTAGTTGGCATGTTTCCTGATAGGTACCATCCCGAACATCGACTTGGCCGGCAGGCCGATCAGAGGGAAGCGCCATGAAACTCATCATCGCCATCATCAAACCATTCAAGCTGGAGGAGGTGCGCGAGGCGCTGACCGCCATCGGCGTGCAGGGAATGCTCGTCAGCGAAGGCAAGGGCTTCGGTCGCCAGAGCGGTCATACCGAAATCTATCGCGGTGCCGAATACGCCGTCACCTTCGTTCCCAAGCTGAAATTGGAAATCGTGGTCGCGGACACCCTCGCCCCGACCGTTATCGAAGCCATCGCCACCACCGCCAAGACGGGCCGCATCGGTGACGGCAAGCTGTTCGTCCTCGACGTCGAACAGGCCGTCCGCATCCGCACCGACGAAACCGGCGTCGAAGCCCTTTAGTTCTGACGCGCAAATTTTTCGATCCTCGTTCCACTCCGGTCGAATTGCGCTTGGCGCGCCAGACCTTTCAGGAGAAACCACAAATGAGAAAAACCCTATTCCCCCTGCTGGCCGCGTCGCTGATCGCCGCCACGCCTGCGCTCGCGCAGGATGCCACAGGAACCGGATTACCCGCCGATGGCATCTGGATCATGAACTCGTTGCTGTTCCTGATGGGCGGTTTCCTCGTCATGTTCATGGCCGCCGGTTTCTGCATGTTGGAGGTCGGCCTCGTCCGCACCAAGAACGTGTCGATGCAGTGCACCAAGAACGTCGCTCTCTTCTCCCTTGCGGGCTTGGGCTATTACCTGATCGGCTATAACCTCATGTATCCGCTGGGCAACTGGTCCTACGGGTCCGACGAAGCGGGCGGCTATCTCGGTGCCTTCGCCCTCGCGGCGATGGAAGCGGTCAGCTCCGACGGCATGACCACGCAAGACGACGCCGGTTACGCCTCCACCGGCTCCGACTTCTTCTTCCAGCTCATGTTCTGCGCCGCCACCGCCTCCATCGTGTCGGGCGCGCTGGCCGAGCGGATCAAGCTGTGGCCCTTCCTGATCTTCACCTTCATCCTGACCGCGATCATCTACCCGATTCAGGCAAGCTGGAAATGGGGCGGCGGCTTCCTCGACACCCAATACGGGTTCCTCGATTTCGCTGGCTCCACGGTCGTTCACTCGGTCGGCGGCTGGGCGGCACTGGCGGGTGCATTGATCCTCGGCCCACGTCTGGGCAAGTACAAGGATGGCCGCGTCAACCCGATCCCCGGCTCCTCCATCCCCCTCGCCACGCTGGGCATGTTCATCCTGTGGCTCGGTTGGTTTGGCTTCAACGGCGGCTCGCAGCTTGCTATGGGCACCATCGGTGACGTTGCCGATATCAGCCGCATCTTCGCCAACACCAATGCCGCCGCCGCCGGTGGCGTACTCGCCGCCCTGCTGCTGACCCAAGTGCTCTATGGCAAGGTGGACGTGACGATGGTGCTCAACGGCGCACTCGCAGGTCTGGTCTCCATCACCGCCGAGCCACTGACCCCCACCATCGGCTCCGCGACGCTGATCGGTGCCATCGGTGGTGTGATCGTCGTCTTCAGCGTGCCGCTGCTCGATAAGCTACGCATCGACGATGTGGTCGGCGCGATCCCCGTGCACCTATTCGCCGGCATCTGGGGCACGATGGCCGTGCTGCTGACCAATTCCGACGCGACCCTGATGGGTCAGGTCATCCCCATCGCAATCGTCGGCGGTTTCGTCTTCGTCACCTCCTTGGTGGTGTGGCTAGTCCTGCGGATCGTCATGGGCATCCGCGTCAGCGAAGAAGAGGAAATGATGGGCCTCGACGCCACCGAAATCGGCATCGAAGCGTATCCTGAATTCGGTAAAGGTTCGCAGTTCATCTGAGCCATAGGCGGGGCACCAACGCCCCGCCATACCGACCGATTGTATGTTCACCTAAGTTCACGAGTAACTTCCCCTACTGGCCCGGACGCCACACAGTCCGGGCTTTTTTACGTCAGAGAGCCCGCGCCAGAACGTCATGGCTCGTCTCGCCGGGCAGGATCAGCGACACCGGACAAACCACCCCCGCCACCGCACACCCCTCCCGCACCGCCTCGACGATCTGCCCCCGGCCATAGCGCCCGGAGAAATGCCCCAGCACCAGATGCGCGGGCTTCGCCTTGGCCACCATCGCCAGCACATCCTCCAGCACCGAATGCAGAAACCGCGTTGGGTCATCCACGCTGCTATCGGCCCGGTCGATGAAGGTCGCCTCGTGGATCAAGACCTCGGCCCCGTCATAGCGCCCGTCATCGATCACCCCCGTATCGGCGGAATAGATCAGCGCAGGCGTCCGCACCTCATCCGTCATCGCCTCGGCCCCGACCTCTTGGCGCAGGGCGGCGATGGCCGATCCCGGCATCCCGACGAATTCAGCCTTCAGCTTGCGTACGCTGCGCTCGACCACATAACTCAGCGAGCGGATACCCGGCCTGATCCCCCGCATGTGGCTGTTCTCGATGGCCCGCACCGACAATCCCTTGCCCACCGGCACGCTCTGCCCGTCCGTAATCGGCTGCCAAACCGTCCCCTTGATCCACGGATCGAAGTTACGACAGAACTCGGCCAGCGGCGGGAACGACCCGCTATCGACCGGGTAATGCACCGTCAGTTTCGGCCCGCCGTAAAGCTGGTTGAAGGCCAGCATCCCGGCGATATGGTCCCGGTCCGCATGGCTCAGAAAGACGTGGCGCACCTTACGCGCCTTATGCATCAACACCGCGCTCGCCCCATCGCCGCAATCGAACAACAGGCCGTATTGCTCGGCAAACCACCATGTCGAGAACAACGCAGTGGACGCCCCGTGCAGCCGCAGCGGCGCGGTCACGACCACCCTCCCCGCAGCGTCTCCCTCGGACTTGTTCCGAGGGTCCATCCATCCGGTTTGCCCGGACAATAGATCGTCGGAACGAGTCCGACGATAACAGTGGAAAAATGAGGCGCGGTCATCGCATCCCCGTGAACAGGGCGGGATTCTCCAGATAATCCAGCATCACCGGCAGCGCATCATCCCCCCAGAACAACTCACCCTCCGCATGGAAGGTCGGCACGCCATAGATGCCCAGCGCAATGGCCGCATCGGTATTGGCGCGCAAGGCATCCTTGATCGCGGGGTCGGACACCCGCGCCTGCCAATCCGTCACGCCCAGCTTATCGGCAAGGCGCGACAGGCTGTCCGGGTCTTCACCCGAATTACCCTCGCCCCAAATATGACTGGCCACGAGTCGCACAACCTCGACACTGCCCCCGGCGGCAATGGTCAGGCGCGACAGGGCGATGGGGTTGAACGGATGCACGGGCGGCATCGCAAAGGGCAGCCCCCGCTGCGCCGCAGTCCACGCCGCCATACGGAACGTCTGCACCCGCTTCGCCTCGATCTCCGCCGGTCCCTTATGCCCATGATGTTTCAGCAGCGCCGCAAACACGATGGGCACAGGCCGCACCGTCACATCGGACGGCAGATGCCCAAAGCGCGACAGGGCCAGATAGGGAAACGGTGAGATGCTGTCGAAATACCAGTCGATGCTGCGCATGGATACCTCCGTTCGAATCGTCGCGGATGACATAGCATGGACCGGATAGAAATCCGGGAATCGCGGTGGTCAACCGGCAGATTGATCGAATTCTTCACGCAGAACCAGCGTTGATTTCCGGCGTCACCAAGACAAGATTTTGTAAAATTTTCCCACGGTTCAAACGCTTCTATACATTCGTACTTTTTGTGATAACGTCCCGAAATAGCACAATGACATCAAAAGGCGTTCGGTTATGAGAATTTCACAGGAAAGCGGCGGCAATGGCCGTAAGTCGCAAAATTCTTTCAGCGACATGATGGGGCGCGAAAACCGTTCCGGGCGCGGGGGTAGAGGCGCTTCGCAGGGCGGGGGTCGCGAGAACTCTTTCAGCAAAGCAGATCAGCAGAAGATCGCGCAGAAATTCAATGACGGCAACACGCGGATAGAGACGATTCGCAGCAATACCGGCATCGACCTTTCTGGCACCAAGTCAGAGCCACTGACAGGCCGTTTCGCACCATCGTCGGAATCGAAAGGCAGCCAATCGGTTGAGCAATCGATGGAAAATCGGTCTGGGCGTGGAGGCAAAGGCGCTTCGCAGGGTAGAGGCGCTTCGCAGGGCGGGGGCAGCGAGAACTCCTTCAGCAAAGCAGATCAGCAGAAGATCGCCCAGAAATTCAACGAGACCAACCAGCGGATCAAGACAATCGCTAGCAACACGGGAATCGACCTTACCGGCACGAAGTCAGAGCCGCTAACGGGCCGTTTCGCACCGTCATCCGAGACGAAGAACACTCAGACGATCGAGCAGTTCTTCGAAAATCGGCCACCGCGCAGTGAGTTCGAGAATATTATCGACAACGCATAATCGATGTCAAAGCGGATGCCTTTCTTCGGATAAGGCAACGCGGCCTTTACGCCGCCGAAAGCTAAGACTGCCCTTCAAGAAGCCGGAGCCTACGCTTCGGCTTCTTTGCGTTCATCCCCCCGACCCGGACCATGCTCAAAATCTCGCTTCACAGATCGTGATCTGGTGATACCAAGGCGCTGAAAACGGGGAGGCGAGCCATGTCTACGAGTTGCGGCGAATATCTGATCCAAGCCGTCGAGGCGGCGGGCATCACCCATGCCTTCGGGATTCCCGGCGTCCACAACCTCGCGCTCTACCGGGGCGTTGCAGCGTCCGGCCTGACCCATATCACCCCCCGGCATGAGCAGGGCGCGGCGTTCATGGCGGACGGATTCGCGCGGATGTCGGGGCGTCCGGCCCTCGTGCTGCCAATCACCGGGGCGGGGGTGCTGAACGCAGCGACGGCGATTGCACAGGCGTATTCGGACAGCGTCCCGATGCTGGTGGTGGCCACCAACAATCCCCTCTCCACGCAGGACCGGGGGCTTGGCGAATTGCACGAAACCCGCGATCAGACCATGGCCCTGCGCGGCATCCTCGATGATGTCTATGTCATCCGCAAAGCCGCCGATCTGCCAGACGTGTTGCGCGCCGCCTTGGGCCGCCTGCGCCGGGGCCGCCCTCGCCCCGTCTATGTCGAATTGCCCATCGACATTGCCGAGGAACGGCTGGATGCACGGATCGAGGACGCCCTGCCCGCCGACATCGCCCCCGGCCTCGACCTCGCCAGCATTGCCCGCCTGCGCGAAAGACTGAGCCATGCCGAACGGCCCCTCCTGCTGCTGGGCGGCGGCGCGGCGGGGGCCAGCGAGGGCATCTGGGCGCTGGCACAGGCAACCGGCGCGCTGGTCGTCACCTCCATCGCGGGCAAGGGCGTCGTGGCCGATGACGCGCCATGTTCCTTGGGCGCGCGCATGGGCGAACCGGCGGCGATTTCACTGATGGAGCGCTGCGACTTCGCGCTGGCCATCGGCACCGAATTATCCAGCACCGACCGTTACTGCCCCCTGCCCGATTGGCGCGGAAACTTCGCCCGAATCGATATCGACCCCGCCCAACTGGATCGCGCCCCCCGGCCCATTATCGCCGTGCAGGGCGATGCCCGTTCCGCCGTCGATGCCCTGCGGGACGGCCTGCCCACCCGCGACGCCCCAGCATGGTACGGCGACCTCGCCCCCGTTCGGCAAATCGACATCGATGCGTGGCGGGCGAAATCCCCCACCATCGTCTCGGCATTATCCGCCCTGCGCGACGCATTGCCGGATGACGCGGTGGTCGTGACCGACATGACCCAAATCGCCTATGCGGGTGGCACGATCTTCCCCGCGCGCAGGCCGCAAGGATGGCTGCACCCCACCGGCTACGGCACGCTGGGGTATGGGATGCCCGCCGCGCTGGGGGCGCAACTCGGCGCGCCCGATACGACCGTCATCGCGCTTGCGGGGGATTACGGCTTCGGCTTTTCCGGCCCAGAACTCGCCACCGCCGCCGCCAACCGGATCGGCGTCACCACTGTTGTCTGGAACAACCGTCGCCTTGGCCAAATTCAGGACGACATGGACGAATCAGGGATTCCACGCACCGGCGTCGTGGTATCGCCCCCCGATTTCGACCTGTTCGCCCGCGCGCATGGCACAACGTATACGAATATGGGATCGAGCAATCGCAGCATAAGCGCCATCGTCGAAGAGGCCCACACATCCGGCACCCCCGCCCTGATCGAAATCGCGGAGCCTGCATAACCGGGCTTCACGGCGTTGCGAATCACCTTTTCCAATCAAACCCATCCATGCTGCGCTGCGACAAGCCGCCACGCTGCACTGCACGCGAACAAAAAACGTACTTAAGATTTCGTTAATATTCTGGACAACACTCCAACGCGGCACAATTCTGGCAGTAGTTGAGTAAACTAGGGCGACGATACGGGGGCACATATCATGGGTAGATTGCTGAACAGACTGTTCGGATCTGACGGTTACGAATCCGATGACGATATCCTTGGCTGCGATATGGTGCCTGCACCGACGCTGCTGGCGCAATCGATGGCCGGCCATGACTCGGCAAATGGCGACATGCCTCTGCGTCCTGCATCCAGCAGTGTTTTCGGCCCATTCACCACATCGGCACAGGCACCGATCCGCGACAGTTGACTCGCTGCGCCGCCCCCGGCATGTGTGACGCCGAGCGGTACGACTGCGAAATGCGATCAGGTTGTGGGATTTGTCTGAAAATGCGCGTGCCACGCGCAGTTGATGGCCCCTTCAGTCGCATCTCGCTCTTAGCAGGGGACAGCACGCCTTGGAGATCGAGAATCCAAAGATCGCTCTTGCCCTCTCCTATTCTGTCGGCACGCAGAAGCGACCGCCAGCGCGCGTTCTGCCACCCCAGATCAAAAAGCCCCTATTGCCGATCAGTGCACGGTATGGGCCAGCCCCGGTTGCCCCAAACCGCGTCATGGCGAGGATCGAGAGCGTCGGGCAGTTCCGACCCGGTTCCGAACCGCTGAAGGTCGCGCCCCTGCCCCCACGGCGCAAACCCCTGCCACCCCCCAAGGCCGCCCCGCCCCCGATAACGACCCCTGCCCAAGTCGCCCCGCCAGCGCCCGTCACGACGGCTCCTGTCGCGGCGCTCAGGCCTGTTGCGGCCCCATCGGTTGCGACACCACAGCCCGCCCCGGTGGATACCCCTGCCCCCGCGCCACCCCCCGTCACCACCCGCGCGGTATTGGAAAACCCGGCTCCACCTGCACCGGAAAAGCCCGCCGATCCCCCACCGGCCCCCAAGACACCGCCCCTGCTCGCCCTGAGCGGCATCGGCAAATCCTTCGGCTCCGTCCGCGCCGTGGATGGCGTGTCCCTCACCCTGCATCCGGGCGAGAAACACGCGCTACTGGGCGAGAACGGCGCGGGAAAATCGACCCTCGTGAAGATGATCTACGGTGTGCTGCAACCCGATAGCGGCACCATCACCTTGGATAACAAACCGACCCGCATCGCCAGCCCTTCGGCGGCCCGCGCACGGGGTATCGGCATGGTATTCCAGCATTTTTCGACCTTCGAGGCACTGAGCGTTGCCGAAAACCTCGCCATCGTCCTACCCGACCGTTCTTTGCGCGATATCCGCCGCGATGTGCGCCGCATCGGCGACGAATACGGCCTCGGCATCGAACCGGATCGCAACCTCGGTGGCCTATCGGCGGGTGAGCGTCAGCGGGTCGAGATAATCCGCTGCCTGCTCCAGAACCCGCGCCTGCTGATCATGGACGAGCCAACCTCGGTCCTGACCCCGCAAGAGGCGACCGCCCTGTTTGGCGTGCTCGACCGATTGGCGGCGGAGGGTTGCGCGGTGCTCTACATCTCGCACCGCCTCGACGAAGTGCGCGCCCTGTGCGACCGGGCGACTGTCATGCGGCGGGGCAAGGTGGTCGCGACCTGCGATCCGGGCGAGCAAACCGCCGCCTCGCTGGCCGAAATGATGGTCGGCACCGCCGTCGAACGCCCGGTCAAGCAAGCCGCCTATGTCGGCAAGGCCCGGTTGGAGGTGGAGAAACTCAGCCTCTCGCCGAAAAGCGGCATCGCGCTGAAAGACATCACCTTCTCGGCCCGAAAGGGCGAAATTCTCGGCATTGCCGGGGTCGCGGGTGAGGGGCAGTCCGAGTTGTTCGCCGCGCTCAGTGGCGAGCGGTCGCTCCGCCGCCGCGATGCCATCCGCATCGACGAACGCCCGGTTGGCCACTTCGACACCACCCAACGTCGCCGCGCAGGCATGGCTTTTGCCCCCGAACGCCGCCTCGGCCACGCCGCCATTGGCGAGATGCGCTTGTCCGAGAATTTCCGCCTGACCCACCACGCAACGAAGGTCCGCCGCAACGGGGCCGCGAAAATCCGCGAGGAATTCGACGTGCGGGCCGATGGCCGCGACCCCGTTGCCGCTTCGCTGTCGGGGGGCAACCTCCAGAAATTCGTGATCGGTCGCGAGATTGTCCGCGATCCGGCGGTCCTGATCGTCGAGCAGCCGACATGGGGCGTCGATGCCGGGGCGGCGACGGTGATCCATAAGGCGTTGATGGACCTCGCCGCGAAGGGCAGTGCCATCGTGGTCATCAGCCAAGACCTGGACGAAATCTTCGCGCTCTGCGACCGCATCGCCGTCCTCTACCGGGGCACCCTGTCCGAGCCGCATGTGACCAGCACCGTCGATGCCGAGAAGATCGGCCTGTTGATGGGTGGCGTCACCCCCGACAAAGACGACTTCGCGGAGGCATCCTGACATGCTGGAACGCCGCGTATCCCCCTCCCCCGTCTTCGCGATCCTGTCGCCGGTCTTGGCCGTCCTCCTGACCGTCATGGCGGGCTACGTGCTGTTCGCGCTGATGGGCAAAGATCCGGTGCGGGCGATGGAGGTGTATTTCCTATCACCCTTCGCCGATGCCTATAATCGCTCGGAACTGCTGGTAAAGGCGATCCCGCTGGCATTGATCGGGTCGGGATTGGCCGTGTGTTTCCGGGCGGGGGTCTTCAATATCGGTGCGCCGGGGCAATATACGCTGGGCGCGATCTTCGCCGGGGGCGTCGCGCTCTACGCGCCCGAAGGGTCGCCGATGATGTGGCTGCTGCCGCTCTGCCTTGCCGCCGGGGTGCTGGGGGGAATGCTGTGGGGGTGGATACCGGCCATTCTGCGCCTGTGGTCCGGGGCGAATATCATCCTCGTCAGTCTGATGCTGACCTATGTTGCCGCCCTGCTGCTCGACTGGCTGGTGCGTGGGCCGTGGAACGACCCTGAGGGGCGCGGTTTCCCAAAGACCGCCAGCTTCCCCGACGGGGCGATCATGCCGATCCTGCTGCCCGGAACGCGCCTGCATTGGGGTCTGGCGCTGGCGGTCGTCGCTGCGCTGGCGCTGACATGGATGCTGTACCGCTCACATCGCGGCTTTGCGATCCGCACGATGGGCATGTCCCCGAAAGCCGCCACCTTCGGGGGCTTTTCCGAAGGGCGCACGATCACCGCCGTCATGCTGATCTCCGGCGGGCTGGCCGGATTGGCGGGCGCGGTCGAGGCGACATCGACGATTCAGCAACTCCAGCCCGATATTTCCGCCGGATACGGCTTCGCGGCGATCATCGTCGCCTTTCTCGGACGGCTCAACCCCATCGGGTCGCTCATCGCTGCATTGGCGCTCGCGGTGACGTATATCGGCGGCGAGAATGCGCAGATCATGCTGAAATTGCCTAAGAATGCCGCGTTCCTGTTCCAAGGGATGCTCCTGTTCTTCCTGCTCGCCTGCGATACGCTGGTGAATTACCGGCTGCGCGTGCGGCGACGGGCGGGGGTCTGAGCATATGGAAGCGTTTCTCATCACCATGATCGTCGCCGCGACCCCGCTGCTACTGGCCGCGACGGGCGAGTTGGTCGCCGAACGCTCCGGCGTGCTGAACCTCGGCGTCGAGGGGATGATGTTGCTGGGGGCCGTCGCCGCCTTTGCGGTGGCCATCACCACCGGGTCCAGCACCTTGGGCATCCTCGCCGGGGCCGGGGCAGGCGCGCTGGCCGCCGCCCTTTTCGCCCTCGTCGCACTGGGCTTCACGGCCAATCAGGCCGCCAGCGGGCTTGCGCTGACCATCTTCGGCATCGGCGCATCGGGGCTGATCGGCCAAGGCTATGTGGGCCGCGCCATCGAGCCACTACCCGCCGTGATCCCGGTGGACCGCATCCCCGACAGCCCGTTCGCGCGCGTGCTGCTGACCCATGACGCGATGGTGTATCTGGCCATCGCACTGGCCATCGCCGTGTGGTTCTACCTCAGTCGCACACGATCCGGCCTAAAGCTGCGCGCCATTGGCGACGACGCGGAATCGGCCCATGCGGTTGGCCTCTCGGTCCTCGGCTCGCGCACGGCGGCGGTGATGTTCGGCGGGGCCTGCGCGGGGTTGGCGGGGGCGTATCTGTCGCTGGCCTATACCCCGCTCTGGGGTGAGAACATGACGGCGGGGCGCGGCTGGATCGCGCTCGCGTTGGTCGTCTTTGCCGGATGGGGACCGATCCGGGTGATCTTCGGCGCGTATCTGTTCGCCGCCGCCTCGCTGGCGCAATTCTACGGCGGCTATCTGGGCATTTCGGTCCCCTCGCAATTCCTCGCGATGTCGCCCTATCTGGCCACCATCCTCGCCCTCGTCGTCATCTCCGC
>CALJIU010000276.1 GCA_937974055.1 uncultured Neomegalonema sp.
GTCGTAATGACATAATGAATTGAAGAACCCACGGGAAGGAGGTGAGCCTCGCGCTCCTCACCATCCTCCCACTGCACTTCCATCAAAACGGATGCATCCCATTTCGCGTCGTGCATCGCATCGAAGCCGATACCGTGCTTCTCGATATTCGATGCATGTTTGTCCTCATCCCATTCGTAAATCATCAGCGCCCCATCTACTGACTATTTTATATATGCATAAAAATATCATGCAATGAATTTCACATCTCACCTACCCGCCGCAATGTCAGGTTCAGCCGCCCCCCATCTTTCAGCAACGCGCTCTCGCCCGCCTTGATCCGGTCGATCCCGTGAAAGCGCAGGCGGTTCTCGCCCGACAGCACCATCACATCCCCCGAATACAGCCAGAGAGATCGGGTCGGATCACCTCGCTCCAATCCACCGATGCGAAAGAGCGCGGGGTCGCCCAGCGATATCGAGACGACCGGAAAGCTGAAATCGGCCTCGTCGCGGTCCTGATGCAGCCCCATCCGCGCGCCCTCGCGGTAGTGGTTGATCAGGCAACAATCTGGGTCGGCCCGCGTCTCGAATTCATGCCATGCGCGCAGGGCGAGTGCAGGGATCGGCGGAAATGCCTGCCCCGTCGCCGGATGCGCCTCGATATAGCGATATCCCCGACGATCCGAATACCAGCAAAAGCGCCCCGCAGCGGTAATCCGCACCGACATCGGCTTGCCCCAGCCGGTGATGGGCGAGAATGGCGGCGCGGCGCGGGCGATGTCGCGCAGGTCCGACAACAGGCTACGCTGTTCATCTGCGTCCAGAAAGCCACGAAAAACCGGAATTCCGTGAACGGTTTCAACCATACCTGAAACGAGCGCCATATCTTTGCCCCACTCCGCTTGAAGCCCCATAACCCTGTCCTTATATAGCTTTCGAAAACGGGTTAACGCCCTTTCTGTGGACCAGTAGGAAGCCGTAGGCGAGGCGCTGCAACAGACCTGCCGGGCTTTGCTGATTGAGGAAGACAGTATGTCGAAAGTTATCGGAATTGACCTCGGAACGACCAACTCTTGCGTGGCCATTATGGATGGCAAGCAGGCGCGGGTGATCGAGAATGCTGAAGGGGTGCGCACCACCCCGTCCATGGTGGCCTTCACGGGTGAAGGTGAGCGGTTGGTCGGTCAGTCCGCCAAGCGCCAAGCTGTCACCAACCCCACGGACACCCTGTTCGCCGTAAAGCGTCTGATCGGACGCCGCTACGACGATCCCGCCGTGACGAAAGATAAGGGGATGGTCCCCTACAAGATCGTCAATGGCGGCAATGGCGATGCATGGGTCGAATCGTCGGGCGAAAAATATTCCCCCGCACAGGTTTCGGCCTTCATTCTTCAGAAGATGAAGGAAACCGCCGAAAGCTATCTGGGCGAGCCGGTCACGCAGGCCGTCATCACCGTCCCCGCCTACTTCAACGACCAACAGCGTCAGGCGACCAAAGACGCCGGTAAGATCGCCGGTCTCGAAGTTCTGCGCATCATCAACGAACCAACCGCCGCTGCCCTCGCCTACGGGCTTGAGAAGCAAGACGGTAAGACGATCGTCGTTTATGACTTGGGCGGTGGTACCTTCGACGTCTCGATCCTCGAAATCGGGGATGGTGTGTTCGAGGTTCGCGCGACCAACGGCGACACGTTCCTCGGTGGTGAAGACTTCGACCTGCGTATCGTGGAGTTCTTGGCGGGCGAGTTCAAAAAAGAGCAGGGTATCGATCTCAAGAAAGATCCTCTCGCGCTCCAGCGTCTCAAGGAAGCCGCTGAAAAGGCGAAGACCGAGCTTTCCTCCTCCACGCAGACCGAAGTGAACCTGCCCTTCATCACGGCGGATGCCTCCGGCCCGAAACACCTTGCGATCAAACTGACCCGTTCGAAGCTGGAATCGTTGGTCGAGGATTTGGTCAAACGCACGCTCGAACCGATGAAGGCTGCGCTGAAAGATGCTGGCATGTCGGCGAAGGACGTGGACGAAATCGTCCTCGTCGGCGGCATGACCCGTATGCCCAAGATTCACGAGACGGTGAAAGAATTCTTCGGCAAGGAGCCGCATAAGGGCGTGAACCCCGATGAGGTCGTCGCGATGGGTGCCGCCATTCAGGCCGGTGTTCTGCAAGGTGACGTCACCGACGTGGTTCTGCTGGACGTGACGCCTCTGTCGCTGGGTATCGAGACGCAGGGCGGGGTCTTCACCCGTCTGATCGACCGCAACACGACGATCCCGACGAAGAAGTCTCAGATCTTCTCGACCGCCGACGACAACCAGACCGCAGTGACGATCCGGGTGTTCCAAGGTGAGCGTGAGATGGCCGCCGACAACAAGATGCTCGGCCAGTTCAACCTCGAAGACATTCCGCCCGCACCGCGCGGCGTGCCGCAGATCGAGGTGGCCTTCGATATCGACGCGAACGGCATCGTCAACGTCTCGGCCCGTGACAAAGGTACGGGCAAGGAGCAGAACATCTCGATCCAAGCATCGGGCGGTCTGTCCGATGACGAGATCAACAAGATGGTCAAGGATGCCGCCGAATACGCGGATGAGGACAGCAAGCGCAAGAAGGTTGCCGAAGCCCGCAACCAAGCTGAATCGTTGCTTCATGGCTCCGAGAAGTCGTTGGCCGAGCATGGCGATAAGGTCGAGGAAGACGAGCGCGAAGCCATCGGCATCGCTATCGAAGACCTCAAGGCCGCGCTGGAAGGCGACGATGCCGAGGATATCAAAGCCAAGAGCGAGGTTCTCGCACAGGCATCAATGAAGCTGGGCGAGGCCGTTTACAAGGCATCGCAAGCGGACGCCGATTCCGAGGCCGAGGCAGCCGCCAAAGCCGACGGTGCGCGCGATGCGGAACGGGATGATGTGGTCGATGCCGATTTCGAAGAAATCGACGACGACGTTCGTAAGTCCTCGTGATCCCCGGCGCGCTCCTCACGGGGCGCGCCTTTTTCTTGAGTGAATATGGCGGTTGCGCTTGGTGCGGTTTAGGCTATGCACCGTCGCGACCGTCTTACCGTTTCGGTCCGCACCTGCCCGAAGGACGTTAGATGTCTAAACGAGATTATTACGAAGCGCTTGGTGTTTCGCGCGGGGCCGACGCCGCCGAGATGAAGAAGGCGTTCCGCAATAAGGCCAAGGAATTGCACCCGGATCGCAACCGCGACAATCCGGAGGCAGAGGCGAAGTTCAAGGAAGTCAACGAAGCCTATGACGTCCTGAAAGACCCCCAGAAGCGCGCGGCCTACGACCAGTTCGGTCATTCCGCCGTCGATGGCAGCGGCGGCTTTGGATCGGGTGGCGGGCGTGGCGGTGGCGGCGATTTCTCGTCGGCGTTTTCCGACGTGTTCGACGATCTGTTCGGCCAATTCGGCGCGCGACAGCGTGGCGGGCAGGGCGGACAGGTGCGCGGGGCAGACCTGCGCTACAACTTGTCGATCTCGCTGGAAGATGCGTTCAACGGCAAGCAATCGACCATTCGCGTTCCCACCGCCGTCACCTGCGATTCATGCAGTGGCAGCGGGGCCGAAGCCGGGGCGCAGCCGGAGACGTGCTCGACCTGTGCAGGCCACGGCAAGGTGCGGGCGCAACAGGGCTTCTTCACCATCGAGCGGACCTGCCCTAGCTGCGCCGGGCGCGGCCAAGTCATCACCAACCCCTGCAAATCATGCGGCGGACAAGGGCGCACGCGCGAGGAGCGGACGCTGAACGTGCAAATCCCGAAGGGGGTCGAGGACGGCAACCGCATCCGCTTGGCCGGTGAGGGCGAGGCCGGGATGATGGGCGGTCCCCCCGGCGACCTGTACATCTTCATCGACGTCGAACCGCACCCGATCTTCCGCCGCGAGGGGCCGGACCTGTTCTGCCGTATCCCGGTGCCGATGGCGCTGGCCAGTCTTGGTGGGCATATCGAGGCACCGACACTAGACGGGGGCCGCGCGCGGGTGACGATCCCGGCGGGCGCACAGAACGGCAAGCAGTTCCGCCTGCGCGGTAAGGGGATGCCCGTGCTGCGCCAGAACCGCGAGGGCGATTTGTATATCGAGGTCGGTGTCGAAACCCCGATCAACCTGACCAAACGTCAGAAGGAATTGCTGGAAGAATTCCAGACCATTGGCGAGACGAATAAGAACAGCCCGGAATCGGATGGCTTTTTCGGACAGGTCAAGGATTTCTGGGGCCGGATGACGAGTTGAGCGGAGCAGGCCGATGAGCCTGGACCATGACCCAATGGATGACCCGCGCCCCGAAACCCTGGATACCACACTCCGGGCAATACGGGCATTTGCGCCGCATGTGACGGTCGTGGCCTTGGTGTCCTTCGCGGTCATCCTTGTTCTGACGGCAATCGGATCGGGAGGCGGCGATCTATCCTTGTTTGCACGCCTCGTCGGTTTGGGGTCGTCGCTGTTATCTTCCGCCCTTTTCGCAATCCTTGGATACGGTATCTGCATCTACGTTCTGACCGGCGAGCAAATCGGTGGCTGGGCGGCCTATCG
>CALJIU010000277.1 GCA_937974055.1 uncultured Neomegalonema sp.
ACGCCCAGCCATGCGGGCCACGTCCAGACGATCAGGAATAGGCCGCCGATGAACAGGCTGGCCGAGACGAGATGAATAAGAATGGCGATGATATGCGCGAACACGATCCCGACTGTGACGCGAGGCTTAAGCCGTTCTGGCCCGCCGCCGCGCAATTCATCAAACAATGCCTGAGCCTTGCTACGGCTGAAAAAACCGATGGCGTTTTTGGTCAGAGTACCCGTTTTGGGGGGTGCCTCGATCTCGTCCATTGCCGCCCCCTGTTCTTCATCATTTCGGAACAGCGTATATCCAATCCGGGCAATAAAAAAGCCCACCACCAGAGGTGGAGGGCTTTGAAGGTCAGATGGTGGCAGGATCAGCCTGCGGGGTCGATTTCCTTGCCGGTTGACTGGTCGACCATCTTCATGCCGAGGCGAACCTTGCCGCGATCATCGAAGCCCATCAGCTTGACCCAAACCTGATCGCCTTCTTTCACGAAGTCTTTCGGGTTTGCGCCGCGCTCGTTCGTCATCTGGGAGACGTGGACGAGGCCGTCTTTCGGGCCGAAGAAGTTCACGAAGGCACCGAAATCGAGGACTTTCACGACCTTGCCTTCGTAGATCACGCCTTCTTCCGGCTCGGCGGCGATGGCCATGATCATCTTCTTGGCTTTCGCGATGCTTTCGGCATCGGGCGAAGCGATCTTGATGATGCCTTCGTCGTTGATGTCCACTTTCGCGCCGGATTCCTCGACGATGCCACGGATGACCTTGCCGCCCGATCCGATGACTTCGCGGATTTTGTCGGTCGCGATTTGCAGTGTCTCGATGCGCGGGGCGTAGTCGGAGAATTCCTGACGCCCTTCGCTGAGGGCTTTCGACATCTCGCCTAGGATCGTGTTGCGGCCTTCATGGGCCTGCGCAAGCGCCTGCTTCATGATGTCCTCGGTGATCCCGGTGACCTTGATATCCATTTGCAGCGAGGTGATGCCCTCGGACGTACCCGCAACCTTGAAGTCCATGTCGCCGAGGTGATCTTCGTCGCCGAGAATGTCGGTCAGGACGGCGAATTCGCCGGATTTTTCGAGGATCAGGCCCATCGCGACCCCTGCGACGGGGCGAATGAGCGGCACGCCCGCATCCATCATCGACAACGAACCACCGCAGACCGATGCCATCGAGGAGGAGCCGTTGGATTCGGTGATCTCGGACACGATGCGGATAGTGTAGGGGAAGTCGGTGGCGGCGGGCAGAACAGCGTGTAGGGCGCGCCATGCAAGCTTGCCGTGGCCAACTTCGCGACGACCGGGAGGGCCAAAGCGGCCCGCTTCACCGACCGAGTAGGGTGGGAAGTTGTAATGCAGCAAGAAACGCTCGCGGCGGTCGCCGTCCAGCGCGTCGATGCGCTGCTCGTCGTCACCCGTGCCGAGCGTCGTGACGCAGAGCGCCTGCGTCTCGCCGCGCGTGAACAGGGCCGAACCGTGGGTGCGGGGCAGCATCCCGACATGGCATTCGATCGGGCGAACCGTGGTCAGGTCACGGCCATCGATGCGCTTGCCGGTCTTGACGATATCGCCGCGCACGACCTCTTTTTCCAGCGCCTTGAACACGCCGGAGACGGCGGTGCTGTCGGCGGCTTCCTCTTCGGTCAGGCCCGCGATCAGGGTGTCCTTTGCGGCGGCAACCTTGCTGGTGCGCTCCTGCTTGTCGAGGGTCGAGAAAGCGTCACGCAGGGGTGCTTCGACGATGCCGCGTGCCTTGGTCATTAGGGCGGAATTGTCGTCCTGTTCGACCTCGAACGGCTCCTTCGCGCAGGCTTCGGCCAGATCGATGATGCAGTCGAGGACCGGCTGGATCGCCTTGTGGCCGAACATGACTGCGCCGAGCATCTGCTCTTCGGACAATTCGGAGGCTTCGGACTCGACCATCATCACGGCGTCGCGCGTACCGGCCATGATCAGGTCGAGTTTGGAATCTTCCAGATCGTCCTTCGATGGGTTCAGCGTGTATTCGCCATTGACGAAGCCGACCCGCGCGCCGCCGATGGGGCCGAGGAAGGGCGCGCCGGAGATGGTCAGCGCCGCCGATGCCGCAACCATCGCCAGCATGTCGGGCTGGTGTTCGAGGTCGTGGCTGAGGACGGTGCAGATCACCTGGGTTTCGTTGCGGAAGCCGTCCGCGAACAGCGGGCGCAGGGGCCGGTCGATCAGGCGCGACGTCAGCGTTTCGTGATCCGAGGGGCGCGCTTCACGCTTGAGGTAGCCGCCGGGGATCTTGCCCGCCGCGTAGTATTTCTCTTGGTAGTGGATCGTGAGTGGGAAGAAATCGATGCCGGGTTTTGGCTTCTTCTGGAAGGTTACGGCGGCCAGCACGGTGGTCTCGCCCAGCGTGGCGAGCACGGCACCGTCGGCCTGACGGGCAACGCGGCCCGATTCGAGGATGAGGGTCTCGTCCCCCCACTGAACTTCCTTGCGGATGATATCGAACATTGGATTTTCCTTGCATGGGGTCCGGGCGTTCCCGGACCGTCACCCCGGCGCGTCGGTGCGCCGGGAATGCCCCGCCTTCATCATTCACGCGGGGCAGGCCCACCGGTATCGCCGCGCCGTCTTGGGCCATATGGCGGCGCGATCATGCGAAAAAGCGCGCCATAGGGCACGCTTCTTCGGGTTCGTTACTTGCGGATGTTGAGGCGCTTGAGCAGGCTTTGGTAACGCTCTTCGTCCTTTGCACGCGCATAATCGAGCAGTTTGCGGCGCTGGCTAACCATTTTCAGCAGACCGCGGCGCGAGTGATTATCGTGCTTGTTGGTCTTGAAGTGGTTGGTCAGGTTCGTGATGCGCTCGGTCAGGATCGCGATCTGCACTTCGGGCGAACCGGTATCGCCTTCCTTGAGTGCGAATTCGCTGATGAGTTCCGCTTTGCGTTCTGGCGTAATCGACATCGGGGTCTCCTGTAATTAAAACTGATAAGCCCAGTACAGGCCAAGCTGGAGGCGGTGACCGGGATGTCGTCCAGTCGCGTCGCCAGCACAAAGTGGGGAGTATCGATATCGAGCCGCTTGGGCAAGTGGAATCAGATTTCGCGTAGTTGAAAACCTGAATCAGGCTCTCATAAGTTCCGGCACAGCCAGTATTTCGTTCGTGTCGTAGATTGCAACCCGCAGGCTTTGCGACCGTTTTCCGATGGCTTCGACGGCAGAAAGGCCATTATCAACAAGGGTCAGAACAGGCTCGAATCTGTGACGAAGCGTTCTGGTCATGCGCGCATCCTCACTACCATCAGGGCGTCGCAAGCGATTGGTGACTTCTGTCGCTGCTGTCTCATCTCCGAGAATAGCCCTTGCGAGCAGAATGAGCGAAGCGAGGCGAGGCTGTTGCTGCGTCAAGGCTTCGAGACGAATGAGATCTTCGCTGGCCAGTGCCTCTTCAAAGGCTGCTGCGAATAAGGGAAGTTGATTTTCAGTAGATTCCCATATTCCGTGACGCGCGGCGAGAAGTTGCGCATAGGCGAAGGTCGGATCGTTATCGAGAATACTTTTCAGTTCGTTGAGCGCGGCCTGGTCCTTAGCCAATCGATTCCGAAGACCGCGCAGCGTTCCGCTGCGTTCGATTTCGGAGGGCTGACGGTGCGAGGGTTCATCCATGGAGTCGATGACCCTTTGCCTCGCCGTCGAGACAAGCACCAAGGGGCGATTGTTATTCAGGGCGTCGAGCGCGTTGAGCAAACCAAAATCGTGAGGATCGATATCCAAGCCGCAGTCTACTGCATCGCGAGCTGCGACCGCGTCACCTGTATGAGAGTGCAGCCGCGAAAGAATGCTGAAGCTTACTACATTCGAGACATCGGCTTCGATAGACGCTTCCATCAAATTTAATGCATCATCCGTTCTTTTGCAGGCAATCAGGATTTCGGCGAGTTCGGTGCGCATCGTCACGTCATTGGGAAAACGGAGAATGGCTTCCCACCCCAATGCAATCGACGCCTCGAACGAACGTGCATAGAATAACGCATCGCGCCACAGTGACCATGCGTATTCATGCCATGGATTGTATCGCAGTGTCTGTCTCGCAAGGTACTGCGCGAACTCCGCCCTTTCTTGCCGGGCCTCGGTTGCACCTTTTAAGAGTGCATTGCCGACATTGCTGAAAGATCGTTTCAGATGATACGTGTCGCCTGTTACATCGGTGAAGCGTTTGTACATATTTGTCATGGCATTCAGTCGATCTTCCAGATCGGCGAAACGAGCACCATTTCGTAAATCATCCAATAACGTTTGACGATAATGTGGAGGAGGTGGCTCCATCACATTTCGCTGTCCTTTTCCTGTCTGCGTATTTGGCAGATCGGGATCGTTGGACCACCAAGCGGGTGGGGTAATGTCCGCATCAGCATATTCACGCTGTGACAAGACATTATAGACACGCTTTGCAGTTTGTGAGGGTGTCATAGGGTGCAGACTCTTTATCGGACGCCACGCGCGAAGGAACGCCTTGTCGGAAGGTTCCTGTTCCTTCGCCCATGCCGCTAAACCCGCAATCCACGGGGTATCGCCGTTGTCCACAGCACTTGGAAGGCGGCGTAAGCCTAGAAGGCCGATTTGAAGGTATCGGGCGGGGTATTTGCTGCCCGCATCGCGGCAGATGCGTATCCAAAACGGGCCAAGGCTATCAGTATCGGCCTTATCGCTGGTAGCGATACGTTGCGTGTTTGCGAGCATCCGCAGATAGGCCGCTTGAGCATCGCGTGACGGGGCGAGGACCATTCTTTCGGTCCAACTCGCCCAGCGGATATATTCATTACGAAGTTTGGCTGCCGAAGTGGGAAGATTGAGGAGCGCGATGATCTCGAACGCTTCGCTGACCTGTCGAATTCTGTCCTGTAGATGTGGTGGGTCGGAAGGAAGTGGTTCGCGCCGCTGGTCGTCAAGCCAGTCTATAATACCCCTGTCTAAGGCTAGCAGTGACGGGTCGTCATGCGGTAAGGAACCGAACAGAACATGGGCAGCATCGGGAGCATCAGCGCGGGTGTATGGAAATACCGGGGCATAACCCTGCAGCAAATCATTGACTGCATCCACAGGCGCAACTTTGACCGCGTCGAGCCACGGATGCTTTTCGCGGGAATGATCGATTGCTGTGGTTGTCATGTCCCGAACTTGTCATCCCCGGAGGCAATCTGCAAGGCGAGCAGATGCAATGCACGTAAGTCAGTTATTTCATGAATTGGTGCAGGTGTCACAATCTGGCCGATCTTCCATAGATTTTCGCGTCTATACGTGACCTTTGCATTAAGAAACTCAACAACGAGAGTTTCGTCGCCTTCACATGGCGTGAGCGCCATGGCTCGCCCATATTGCAAGGACCGGGGGGCGGGAAAGTAGTGAGGCCATGGATCGCTGTCCAGTACTGTCGGCATTGTCAAGGGGTTGCCGCTTGTTGCTTCGGCCTGCACCTCTGATACGGAGTATCTCATCAGTGCGACTGGCTCTGGTCCGTTTGCAACCGAATAGTGGGCTAGGCCCAGCCGATCTCTGAGGCGGTCAGGCCAGTCATCGTGACACACATCTTCCGATACGGCATTGAGGAATGTCGCGAATGCTGGCCGCATATCCCTGTCTTCGTTCCACAGACTAAGAAAATCATCGAGTAGATCAATGTCGTCGCTATCATGCGCAGTCTTGAGTTCATCATAGCTGCAACCATAGGATTCTAGTGGCCGCAGAAGGCTTTCAAGCCTTACAATATTTTGAACGGTGTCGATTTTTCCGATACTGTTCGGATACATCGTATCGTCGAATGTATGAGGCTCTTGGGATGTTTTGATGTACAGCCTGACATAATCAGCATGTCGCTTGGATAGCATCGTCCATGTCTTGCCATGTTCGCTAAAGTCTTCAGTCTCAAAAAAATTACGACGAATATCGGAAACCCCTTGTTCAAGAACAAGATTCGTAGCCTCTGCTTTAGTAGACGCATTATTAGATGCAAGCCCTTGATCGAGGCCGGATTGCAGATCGAGACTTAAAATATCCATTATTTAATCTTAATTATTACGTTTGGTCCGATCAATCCAAAATCGCGGAATTTTATGGCGCAAGGATGAAAATTCCTGTGTGCCAGTTATTCCGCAATGCAATCCAATGGGAGTGGAAGTTGATATCCAAAGTCTCGTTTCTGCGTCACGCTACCGCTGGCCTGACCCGCAAAAGGGTCAGTCGTCCAATTGGTGGGCTTCATCGGGGGGTATTATCTGCACGCCGTTGCGGATGGGATAGGCCAGCCCTGCTGCGCTCGTTGATAAGTTCTTGGGCCTTGCAGTCTAGCGTAGGGGATTGCGGGACATGAGCCAGATCACGGCTGCTAGCCGCTTTGGGTCGATATCGGCGCGGTGGGTTGGTTCGCTTTCGCTGATTGCAGACCTTCGCTATTGCTATGGCCTGCCGCGTCGATCATCAGCAGCGTGTCGAGTGTCTCGCGGCGTGCTTCTAGGTCTTTGGGTTTTAGCAATGTCTGTTTTTTCTGCTCGGCGAACGGGCAGATCATTCACGATTACGGGACGATTGCAGGTTCGTTAACTCTCTTTTGGCAATCTGACGTGGCAATTCGGGATGACCACTCGATACACGCCCGCTGACAGGAGAGAGAATACGATGAACGCCCCTGTTTCAGTGATGCCCGATTCCGACCTCGAAGCATGGGATTCGGAATTGACCGCGCCGGATATCGGGTCGGATCGTATGCGGCGATACCTACAGGACGGGATCAACGCACTGCCATCGGGGTTCGCGCTGTTCGATACTGATGAGCAATGCGTCCTGATGAACCGACAATTTGCGGAGATGCTGCCGGGTGGGGCGGCGCTGTTGGTGCAGGGCGCACGATTCCCCGAAATGGCGCGTTACAATGCCCTGAACGTCTTTGGCGTGCCGGAGGTGGAGGTCGATGATTGGCTCGCCGCGCGCACCGCCTATCGCGAGAACCCCGAAAATAGCACATTCGACCAACAACTCACCGATGGTCGCTGGTATCGCATTCAGGAAAGCCGCACCTTTGACGGGGGCACCGTCACGAACTGGACCGATATAACCGACCTGAAGACGCAGCAGCAGGTGGCCGCCGATGCCGCCGAGGCGCTGAAGCGCAGCAATGGTGCCCTGACGGATTTCGCCCATGCCGCCTCGCATGATCTCAAGGAACCGCTGCGCAAGATCGAGATGTACGGGGGCCGCCTCGCCACCCGGTGCGGTGATGCGCTGGATGAGAAGGGCGCGCGGTATCTGGAGCGGATGACCGATGCGACGCGCCGGATGCGCCGGTTAATCGACGATGTGCTGGATTATTCGAGCCTCGGCCATGTCATGGCCAAGCACGGCGCGGTCGCGCTGGATACGGTGTTGGTGGATGTGTGCAAAACGCTCGATATGGTCATCCATGAGACGGGCGCACAGGTCACGATTTCGCCCCTGCCGATCGTGAACGGACATGACAGACAGCTTGCTCGCTTGTTCCAAAACCTGCTGTCGAACGCGCTGAAATACGTGGAGGAGGGGACCGCGCCCCAAGTGGAGTTGAGTGTCGAGAGCACCGACGATACCCATGTTACGCTGTGCATGACCGATAACGGTATCGGTATGGACCCATCGCAGACCGAGCAGATATTCACCGCGTTCACGCGGCTGAACGGGCGCAGCCGATACGATGGCAGCGGGGTCGGTCTGGCATCTTGTCGCAAGATTGCCGAGCAGCACGGCGGGACGATCCGTGCCGAAAGCGCGTTGGGGGCGGGCAGCCGGTTCTACGTCACGTTGCCATTGGCGTGACCCGCAAAGGATCAGTCGTCCAGTTGCCGGGCTTCGTCCGGCAGCATGATCGGCACGCCGTCACGAATGGGATAGGCTAGCCCCGCCCGTTCGCTGATGAGTTCCTGAGCCTTGCGGTCATAGCGCAGGGGCGTGCGGGACATCGGGCAGATCAGGGCTTCGAGCAATTTGGGGTCGATATCGGCACGGTGGGTTGTTTCGCTGTCGGTGTCACTCATTGCAGACCTCCGCCATTGTCATCGCCTGCCGCGTCGATCATCAGCAGCGTGTTGAGCGTCTCGCGGCGCGCTTCGAGGTCTTCGGCCTCCAGCAAGGCTTGCTTTTCCTGCTCGGTGAACGGGCAGATCATGCACAGGGCGTTGACGACCGTTTCCTCGCTGGCCTTGCCGAACGCATCCCAATCGGTATCGAGCGATTTGGCGCGGAAATACCGTTCGACGGTTTCGAGGAAGGCTTCACGGTCGAAATCTTCGCCGTCCTCGCTGGGGGCCTTGGTGTCGAGCACGAAATCCTGCCAATCGACTTGGGCTTGTCGATAGGGGGCAAAGCCTTCGACCTCCGACTGCACGCGAAAGCGCGAAACGCCGCTGAGGCCCACGAGGTAACGCCCGTCATCCGTTTCGGACAGGGTCGTGATGCGGCCCGCGCAGCCGATGGAGAACAGGCTTTTGCAGCCGCGTTCGGCATTATCGCCGCTGGGCTGGATCATACCGATCAGGCGTTGATCGGTCTTCATCGCATCGTCGATCATCACCAGATAGCGCGGCTCGAAGATATTGAGCGGTAGCCGCCCGCGCGGTAGCAGCAAGGCACCGGGCAGGGGAAAGATGGGGATGACCGAGGGGGCATCATTGGGCGAAAACCGGGCGCTCATTCCGCTCACGCGAACACGATGGAGGACAGCTTGCGGCGGCCCTTCAGGGTGAGTGGGTCGGTCGGACCCAGGGCGTCGAAGATCTCGAAGAGTTGCTTGCGGGCGGCGTCATCGTTCCACTCGGCATCGCGGCGGAACAGGTCGAGCAGGTGGTCGATGCCCTCACCGGGCTTTCCGGCGGCAACGAGGGCCAGAGCGAGGTCGTGGCGGGCCTGATGATCGTCGGGATTGGCGGCAAGCGCGGCTTCGAGGGCGGCGTGGTCGCCAGCCGCTCCCGCCTGTTCCGCCAAGGCGATCATCGAGCGGACCTGTACGACCATCGGGTCGTTACTTTTGTCATCGGGGGCATGGGCCAGCGTTTCTTTGGCCCGATCCAGATCGCCCGCCGCGACGTAGCACCGGGCGAGGCCGGTAATGGCGCGCAGGTTTTCCGGCACGGCACCCAAGACCTGCGCATAAATCTGCGCGGCTTCGGCGGCACCGCCGTCATCCAGAGTTGTATCGGCTAGGTCGAGGGCATCGTCGATCTGCGTTTCGGCATCGGTCGGGGCCGCGCCCTGTGCAAGCTGGGTGATAAAGCGGTCGATTTCGCTGGGGGGCTGCGCGCCCATGAAGGCATCGACGGGTTGGCCGCCCGAAAAGCCGAAGACGGCGGGTATGGACTGCACCTGAAGCTGTCCGGCGATCTGCTGGTGCTGGTCGATGTCGATGCGGACCATGCGGACTTTGCCGTTGGTCTTGGCAACCGCTGCTTCGAGTTGGGGGCCGAGGGTGCGGCACGGGCCGCACCACGGGGCGGTGAATTGCACCACGACCGGGGTGCTGCGCGAAGCCTCGATCACGTCGGTCATGAAGCCCGCGTCGGTGCCGTCGATAACTGCGCCTCCGGACTGGGTATCCTGTCCGCCACCACCAAGTTCGAGCATCGCTAAACCTCTTAAATTCAATTCAATCCGGGGCTTGCTCTCCCGGTTCGTCAAAATCGACATGGATCGCCCGATGGCCGCAAGCCTCCACAAAACGCATCAGGTCTGATGGAGAGATAGCCGTCGTTGCCTCGTTGTGTAGGGGGTGGCAATTAATAACATCGTGTTTCAGTAGCGCAGCGTCGATCGCGAAAGTGACACGCTGAGGCTCATTTCTGTCGTTGATGAGCGCAAAAGCAGTGACGGCACCGGGGGTTATCCCCAGCACTTCCAGCAAGAGTTCCGGTTTGCCAAAGCTGACCCGGCCCGCGCCGATCTTCTTTTCTAACGCCTTTAGGTTGACCCGGCGCGATTCGTCGCAGGTGACAAGGAACAGGCGGCCCTTCTTGTCCTTGAGGAACAGATTCTTGGTATGCCCGCCCGGCAGATCGCCGCGCAGGGACTGACTATCCTCGACGGTGAAGAGGGGTGGGTGGGTGACGGTCTTCGTCTTGATGCCCAAGCTGTCGAGGAACGTGAATAGGTCGTCGGGGGTTGCCGGTTCGCTCATGTCAGTGGTTCATCGCGCGGATGGCGTTGTGCCGGTGCAGCAGCTTGCGGGCGGCTTCGGCGTGCAGGTTCTCGACGATGCGGCCCTCGTGGACGGCGACGCCCTCGCCGCGCTCGGCGGCTTGCTCATACGCCTGTATCTGGGCCTTTGCCGTCTCGATGGCGGCGGCGTCGGGGGCGAAGGCGGCGTTGGCGGTGTCGATCTGTCCGGGGTGGATCAGGGTGATGCCGTCAAAACCCATCTCGCGGCTGCGGTCACAGCGTTCGGTGAAGCCGTCGGTATCCTTGAAGGCATTGTAGACACCATCGACGATGACCATGCCGTAGGAGCGCGCCACGAGCAGGCAATGGGTCAGATGCGGGATCAGGCCCGCGCGGTCGGCGGTTTGGGTTGCGTGTAGGTCTTCGGCCAGATCGTTGGTGCCCATGACGAAGGCGGTCAGGCGGGTGCTGGCCATAGCGATCCGTTCGGCGTGGAGGACGCCCAAGGGCGTTTCCATCATCGCCCAAATCTGGGTGGAGTCGGGCGCGCCGTATTCCTGCATCAGCGTTTCCGTTTCCTCGATCATCGCGTCCGATTGGGCCTTTGGGATCAGGATCGCGTCGGGGGCGGCGGCGCAGGCGGCCTTGAGGTCATCTATGCCGTGGTCGGTATCAAGACCGTTGATGCGGATCACCAACTCGCGCTTGCCGTAGCCGCCCGATTTCACCGCCTCGCAGACCAGATCCCGCGCCGCCGCCTTCTCGGTCGGGGCGACTGCATCCTCCAGATCGAGGATCAGCGCATCGGCGGCCAACCCCTTCGCCTTCTCCAGCGCGCGAGCGTTGGAACCGGGCATGTAGAGGACGGAACGGCGGGGACGGAAGGGGTCGAACATGGTGGAAATCCTGTAAAACGCGAACGCAGGGGTTCTACACAGTCTTGCAGATGAGAGAAAGGGGGCATGGCGCGAGGTGTTTACGCCTCAGCAAACCGCCCCACCCGATACGGCTCCAGCGCGTCAACCTGCGCGTCGTCCAGTAGCATCGCTGACAGGTGGGTGGCCATGACGGGGGCTAACGTTACGCCGCTATGCATGGTGGCGGCCATCAGGCCGTCGGTACCGGGTACCCAGCCGACCGCTGGATAGCCGTCTTGCGGCACAGGGCGGCCCGCGACGGTGGAGGTGTCGAATTCCAGCGGCACCCCGGCAAAGGTGGCGCGGGCGCGGTCGAGGGCGCGGGTTTCGGTGGCCGTGCGGTTTTCACCGACCTCCGATCCGCCGAAATCCTCGCCGAGTATCAGCCGTCCATCCGTCATCTGCCAGACATGCAATTCGGCGCTGGTCATAATGCGTTGCGACAGGCGCGGCACGGGCTTGGTGCGGACCAGCAGGCCCAGCGGCGTGTTCATCGGCAGGTCCACATCCACCGTGGCGAGCAGGGCGCTGGTGGCGCGACCGGCGGCGACGACCACGCGCTCGGCGGTGAGGGGACCGATGGTCGTCTCCAGCCCGGTCACGCGGTCATTGGAGGTGGTGATGCCTGCGACGCGGGCATCGCGGGTCTCGGCCCCCAAGCCTATCGCCGCCGCCAGCAGCGTCTGAGCGATGGTGTCGGGGTTGGTGACACCCTCCAGCGGGGCGTCGATGGCGACCTCTGGCGGGGCGGCGAGGGCGGGTTCCATCGCGCGGATGCGAGGGGTGGAGACGAGGCGCGCGGTATTGCCGCCCTCATTCAGCGCGCGGGCGACTTCTTCGATCTCGTCGAGGGGCGTTTCCCAGTTCAGCGCCCCCGACAGGCGCACGGGCAGGCCGTCGATCTCCGCCATCAAATCGCGCCATAGCCGCATCGAATGCAGGCGCAGGGCGAAGTAATGCGCGTCGTCCGGGCGGTGGGCGTTGATCCATGCGAAGGAGCCGCCGGTGGCACGATTGGCGGCCACGCCTTCATCGACCACCGTAACGGGCGCGCCGCGCTTGGCGAGGGCGTAGGCAAGGGCCGATCCGACGATGCCGGAGCCGATGATGGCGATGCGAGGATGGGTCATGGCGGGCCTTTCGTGGTTTGTAAGGATTATCGCATCCGTTGACATCGCGCGCCACCCCCGCCTCCATGTGATGCTGGTGACGGCTGCGTAACGAAGGCGCGTTATACTGTGCGGGTGAACGGTATAGGGGTAGAGCGATGGCGGCGATCTTTCCGGTGATCCTATGCGGCGGGTCTGGCACGCGCCTATGGCCCGTCTCGCGCCCATCGCGGCCCAAGCAGTTTCGCACCCTCGTCGGGGATGGCTCGTTATTCGAGCAGACGGTGGCGCGGGTCGCGGGGTTGCCGGGGTTCGAGGAGCTGATCGTCGTGACCGGCGCGGGTATGGCCCCGATGGTGCGCGAGCAGCTTGGCGATGTGCGTGCAACCGTGCTGCTGGAACCGCAGGGGCGGGATTCTGCCCCCGCGATGGCGGCGGCGGCGGCTTTCGTGCAGGGGCGCGACCCGCAGGGCATCTGCGTCTTCGTCGCGTCGGATCACTACATCCCCCATGCCGATGCCTTCCGCGAAACGCTGGCGCGAACCTTCGACGCGGCGGCGGCGGGGCGGATCGTGACGCTGGGGATTACGCCCCGCGCGCCCACGACGGCCTATGGCTATATCCGGCCTGCGCAGACCGCGCCGGAAACGGTGGTCGATCTGGCCGAGTTTCGCGAAAAGCCCGATGCTGAGACGGCGCAGCGATATGTCGACGAAGGCTATCTGTGGAATAGCGGGAATTTCATCGCCGCCGCCGCGACCCTGCTGGAAGAATTCGACCGTTATGAGCCGGAAATCACCGCTTGCGCGCGCGACGCGGTGGCGGGGGCGTCGGCGGGGGAGGGGACCATGCTGCTGTCGCAGGCCTTCCTCAGCGCGCCGAAGATTTCGGTCGATTACGCGGTCATGGAGCGGACGGAGCGGGCCTCGGTCATCGCGACAGCGCTGGACTGGTCGGATGTCGGGGCGTGGAATGCCGTGGCGGATGTGCTGCCGGGTGATGCGCAGGGCAATCGGACGGTTGGCGATACGGTACTGAGCGAGGCGCGCGGATGCTACGTGCGGGCCGATGGGCCGGTGCGGGTGGCGGTGCACGGGGTCGATAACCTCGCGGTCGTGGCGACGGAGGATGCGGTGCTCGTCTGCCCGCTGGACAAGGCGCAGGCGGTCAAGGATATCGCGGCGCAGGCGGGCGAGACGCCGCCCGCTCCGGCACGGGGCCGTGCGGCTTGGGCGGCCCTGTACGGGGCATGGCTGCGCGAGGCGGCGCTGCCCCTGTGGCATACCTATGGCGTGGATCGGACGGGCTGGGGCTTTCACGAAAGCCTCGCCGATGATCTGTCGCCGTCGGGTGCGAACCGCCGGATGCGAGTGCAGGCGCGGCAGACTTGGGTATTCGGCCAGGCTGCGCGCACGGGATTGCCGGGACCATGGGCCGATGCCTGCGCGCATGGATGGGCGGGGCTGGACCGGCATTACCGCCGCGAGGATGGCTTGTACCGCACTTTAGCCGCCGCGAATGGTGGGGCGATAGAGGACGATGCGCTGCTGTACGATCAGGCGTTCATCCTGCTGACGCTATCGGTATCGGATGTGGATGAGGCGCTGGCATTGGCGCATCTCGACCGGATCGAGGCAACCTATCGACACCCCGATGTCGGGTTTCGCGAGCTTGGCGGCCCACCCTATCAATCGAATGCGCAGATGCATCTGTTCGAGGCGGCGCAGGCATGGATGGCGCGGGGGGAAAGTCCGCGCTGGCGGGCCTTGGCCGAGGAAATCGTGACGCTGGCGCTGACGAAATTCATTGATGACGATGGGGCATTGCACGAGTTTTTTGCCGAGGATTGGTCGTTCGCCCCCGGTGCCGAGGGCGATGTGGTTGAGCCGGGGCATCAATATGAATGGGCGTGGCTGTTGGCGCGCTGGGCTGTGACCAGCGGCGACGAGGCCGCGATGCGGGCGGCGCGGCGGCTGTATGAGATCGGTGCAAAAGGCGTCGATCCGGCGCGCGGGGTGGCAACCAACTCGATGGGCGCGGGCTACACGATCACCGATCCCGATGCCCGCCTATGGCCCCAGACCGAGCGGTTGAAGGCGGTTCTGCTGTTGGAAGACGATTGGGGCGTGGAGGCGGATGCGGCGGCACATGGCCTGTGGCGCTATCTCGACCACCCGCGCCGGGGGCTGTGGTACGACACGATGCACCCGAACGGCCAGTTCAAGCGCGAGGCGATCACGGGATCGTCCTTCTACCACATCCTCGGCGCGGTGGAGGCGGTGACGGGGTGAGGTTGTAGCCCCGGATCGAGTCCGGGGCAGCGTATCGCCTAAGCCCGCAACAACTCGTTGATCGACGTCTTCGAGCGGGTCTTTTCGTCCACGCGCTTGACGATGACGGCGCAGTAGAGGCTGGGGCCGGGGGTGCCGTCGGGCAGGTTCGCGCCGGGCATCGAGCCGCTGACGACCACCGAATAGGGCGGCACTTCGCCCATGAAGATTTCGCCCGTCGCGCGGTCCACGATCTTGGTGGATGCGCCGATGAAGACGCCCATGCCGATCACGGCACCCTCGCGGACGATGCAGCCTTCGACCACCTCCGAGCGCGCACCGATGAACGCGCCGTCCTCAATGATGACGGGTCCGGCCTGCAACGGCTCCAGCACGCCGCCGATGCCCGCGCCGCCCGACAGGTGGACGTTCTTGCCGATCTGCGCGCAACTGCCGACGGTCGCCCATGTATCGACCATCGTGCCGCTATCGACGAAGGCACCGAGGTTCACGAAGCTGGGCATCAGCACGACGTTCGGCGCGATATGGGCGCTGCGGCGGACGATGGCCCCCGGCACGGCGCGGAAACCGGCTTTGCCGAACTCCTCGTCGCCCCAGCCTTCGAACTTCGAGGGCACCTTGTCCCACCACGATGCACCGCCGGGACCGCCGGAGATGGTGGTCATATCGTTGAGGCGGAAGGACAGCAGCACGGCTTTCTTGGCCCACTGGTTGACGGTCCAGTCGCCATCCGCCCCACGCTCGGCCACGCGCAGCGCGCCGCTATCGAGCAGGTTGAGCGTGTCATCGACCGCGTCGCGCACCTCGCCCTTGGTATCCGGGTTGATGGTGTCGCGCGCGTCGAAGGCGGCATCGATGACGGATTGTAGCTGGTCGCGCTGCATGGCTGGTTCCCCTTGGACGAAATTTCCGAACCCTTAACCCAACCCCCGCCAAATGGGAAAAACATTTGGCATCCTTCGCCACCCGTGCGAGGCGTCGGAAAACACAATGTGAAAGAAATACGATGACCGAGAAAGATCGTCAGTCGAAATTGCGCTCCGTCGAGGCGGATATCGCCAAGGTCAAGGAGATCGAGAGCACCGCGCAGACGCGCTCGCCCGCCTATACCCTCGCGTTTCAGGATACCGATTTCCTGCGCCGCGATGATATGCGGCCCGTGCGGTTGCAGCTCGAACTTCTGAAGCCCGAAACCATGCTGAACGAGGCGGGGATCGAATCCACCGTCGTGCTGTTCGGCGGCGCGCGCCTGCCCGAACCGGGGGTCGAGCCGTGGTCGTTCCGCAATGAGGTGCAGCGCGAGAACCTGAAGAAGAACTCCAAATACTACGCCGAGGCCCGCCGCTTCGCCGAACGGGTCAGCCGCGAGGCACTGCGCCATGACGGCAAGGAATATGTGGTGGTCACGGGGGGTGGTCCCGGTGTGATGGAGGCTGGCAACCGGGGAGCGCAGGATGCGGGCGCGCCCTCCATCGGGCTGAACATCGTGCTGCGCCAAGAGCCGGTGCCGAACGAATACATCACGCCCGAACTGTGCTTCAACTTCCACTATTTCGCGATCCGGAAGATGCATTTCCTGATGCGCGCCAAGGCCATTGCCGTCTTCCCCGGCGGTTTCGGCACGATGGACGAATTGTTCGAGACACTGACCCTGATCCAGACGGAACGCATGGAGCGGATGCCGATCATCCTGTTCGGCGAGGCATTCTGGCGGCGGATCATCAATTTCGAGGCACTAGCAGAAGAAGGCACGATTGCGCCCGAAGACCTGGACCTGTTCCGCTTCGTAGAGACGGCGGAGGAAGGCTGGGCGATCATTGCGGAGGCGTATGGGCTGGAGTCGTCGTAGCAAAGTGAACTCAGCGCGGCGATTTTACCGTGGCAGTGGGGCGGGGGACGGACTATCTGTCGCCTATGACAGAGAAACAGACTCATTTCGGCTATCGCGACGTTTCCGAGGGCGACAAGCCGGGGTTGGTGCGGGGGGTCTTTTCCTCCGTAGCGACCCGTTACGACATCATGAACGACCTGATGTCCGGGGGCGTGCATCGCATCTGGAAGACGGCGATGATCGACTGGCTCGCGCCCCGGCCCGGCTGGTCGATGCTGGATGTGGCGGGGGGGACGGGCGATATCGCGTTCCGTATCCTCGACCGCGTGAACGGG
>CALJIU010000278.1 GCA_937974055.1 uncultured Neomegalonema sp.
GCAATGGCAGCGCGTGTTCTGGTGGTCGAAGACGAGGATGCCCTCTGCACCCTCCTCGAATACAATTTGGAAGCGGCGGGCTTCGAGCCGATCATCGTGCGTGACGGCGACGAAGCGTTGCTCAGGCTGCGCGAAGACGAATTCGACCTGACCATCCTCGACTGGATGCTTCCCGGCACCTCTGGCATCGAAATCTGCCGACAGCTTCGCGCCCATCCTGAAACCCGCTCGCTGCCCGTGATCATGCTGACCGCGCGCGGCGAGGAAGCCGACCGCGTGCGCGGCCTCGATACCGGCGCGGATGACTATGTTACAAAGCCCTTCTCCGTCAGCGAACTGCTCGCCCGTATCCGCGCTTTGCTGCGTCGGGGGGCGGCAGAAAATGACAGCCTGCGCGCTGGTGATATCACCCTCGACACAGAAACACGGCGCGTCCACCGGGGCAAACGTGAGATCAAACTCGGCCCAACCGAGTTTCGCCTGCTCGAAACCCTGATGCGCCGACCGGGCCGCGTGTATAGCCGCGAGCAGCTTCTCGACCGCGTCTGGGGCCGCGATGTTTATGTTGAGGCACGCACCGTGGATGTACATGTCGGTCGCCTGCGCAAAGCCATGAATCGCCCCGGCGAAACCGATCCCCTGCGCACGGTGCGCGCATCGGGGTATTCCTTCGACGAAACCTATGGCTAGAGAGCACGTTGAGGTCGGGTTGAATCTAAATTCACACCAAGACGTGTGCGAATTCAGATGCTTATGTTTCAGCCTGACCTCAACATGCTTTAACGATACTTCACGATCTCGACAGAACACGTTTTACATTGAACAAACGCGCTAAAAGGTCAGTCAGTCAAATCGGGAGATTTTCCATGCTGTCGCGCCTCGCCTTAATTCTCGCTCTCGCCGCCACCCCAACTTTTGTACAGGCAAAGGCCCTTCCGGGCGCGGAGGCAAGTGCCGAACTCGAATATCTTGCCAGCGTGCCCCCGGTGGCACCGCCCCGTACGAAATATATCGACGGGCAGGGCAAGCCGATTTACCGCAACCGCCTGCTCCTCGAACGCTCGCCCTACCTGCGTCAGCACGCGCATAACCCGGTCAACTGGTTCCCATGGGGCGATGCTGCACTGGCCGAGGCCGCCCGCCGTGACGTCCCGATCTTTCTATCCGTCGGCTATGCCACCTGCCACTGGTGCCACGTGATGGAGGAGGAAAGCTTCGACAACGCGGACGTCGCCGATATCCTCAACCGGCAATACGTCGCGGTGAAGGTCGATCGCGAGACGCTGCCCCATATCGACTCGCAGTACATGTTGGCCACCCAGATTCTCGACCAGCGCGGCGGCTGGCCCAACAACGTTTTCCTGATGCCCGACGGCAAACCAATCGTGGCGATGGGATACGCTCCGCCCAACACCTTCATGAACGCGCTCAACGGCCTTAGCCAAGACTGGCGACAGCCCGAAGGCCGTACAGCAATGTCCAATCAGGCGGATTCCGTCAGTGAACTCGTGCGCCTGATATCCCTGCGCCGGACGGCGGCGGCAGAGGTGGATGACGAACTCTTCGCCCAATCCTCGGCGGAGGTGCTCGCCATCCATGACGATTTCGAGGGTGGCTTCGGCCAGGCTCCGAAATTCCCGAACGAGACGACGATCCTCTACTTGCTCGACAGCTACGAACGCACCGGCGACCGCGCAGCGCTACAGGCGGCAACGACCTCCCTCGACTACATGGTCGCAGGTGGCATCCACGACCAAATCGGTGGCGGCTTTCACCGCTATTCCGTCGACTCGCAATGGCGCACACCCCATTTCGAGAAGATGCTCTACAATCAGGCGCTTATCGGACAAGCGCTGGTCCAGGCGCATCGGTTGACGGGCAATGCGTCCTACGAACGCGCCGCCCGCCGCGCCCTCGATTATGTAATCCGTGAAATGACCGCCCCGGAAGGCGGCTTCTTCGCAGCGCAGGACGCTGACAGCCTTATCTCGGTCGGGGGCGAGATGGAGGAAGGGGCGTTCTATACGTGGACATATGATCAGGTTGCCGCCGCCGCCGGGGCCGATGCCGATTACGTCATTGCCGCGCTAGGGTTGGACCAACCCCCGACGGTGCCAACCGGCTCCGTTGCGCATCTCGATCCAGCGGAAGGCACCGATACACGACGCCTCGACCCCGTGCTGGAGCGGATGCGCAACGCTCGTAAATCGCGCCCCGCCCCCCTGACGGACGAGAAAGTCATCGCTGGCTGGAACGGCTTGATGGTCCGCACATTGGCGGATGCTGCGGTCGAATTCAACGAGCCACGCTACCTCGCCGCTGCACAGCGCGCCTATGATTTCGTCACCGCAAGATTGCTCGACAGCTCCGGTGCCCTCGCACGCGCCTACGCGAACGGGCCGCTGGAAAAGGGCAGTCTGCGCGATTACGCATGGGTCGGTATCGGGGCGCTTGCCCTGTACGATGCGACCGAGGATGGGCGCTACCTGACCACCGCGACACGCATGGCCGACCAGCTTCGCACCCGCTTTTCCGATGGTGCCGAAGCGCCCCTGCGCCTATCGCAAGACCCCGGCCCTCTAGGTGGCAGCTACGACGTCATCGAGGGTGCCACGCCCACCGGCAACGGCTCGGCCCTAGAACTCTTCGCCCGCCTGTCCCGCCGTGTGGCCGACGATGCCCGCGCCGTGCAGTACCGTGGCTACGCCGATGATCTGCTCGCCGCCCTCGCGCAATCGTTGCAGGAAGCGCCGACCGCCCATCTATCGGCTATCGACGCCGCCGCCTTGCATCACTCCGGTGAGACGGGGTCACTGCGCCACCTCGGCAACGGGGTCGCCACCGCCAGCATGACCACCGAAGGCGGTGCATTGCGCGTGAACCTCGACTTCAATCCCGGCTGGCACGCCAATTCGGATCGCCCCCTCAACGAAGACCTGATCCCGACGAGCCTGACGGGTGTGGGTCTGTCGAACGTGCGCTATCCACAGGCAAAGATGGTGCAGCTCGGCTTTCAGCAAGAGCCACTCTCTGTCATCGAGGGAGAGGTCGCGATAACCGCGCAGTCCGCTGGAGCACAGGCGGCGGACCTGACGATTCAGATCTGCAACGATGCACTATGCCTGCCCCCTGAACGGGTCACGTTCCGCCTACCGGGACTGTAGTCACGTCAGCGCGCCGTCGATGGCTGCTGCGGCAGCTTGCTGTTTGCGCACCCATCGACGGCGTAAAAACCACGGCAGACGCGACCAGCGCGGCTCTAGGTCTTCGGGGACGCCCTCTTCACGCATGGTCGCCAGCGACCATCGCGGACGATCCCGCAGGATCGCTGCATACAGGCCCAGTGCGCCGGGACGGTTATAGACCCCCCAGTGACAGGCCCGCCTAGCACCACCGCCGATAACCGCGCCCCGCTCCGCCAGCCATTGCAGCGTTTCGGGGTGATCCAACTGGATGTTCAGCCAGTTGCGCCGCCCCGTCCCCAAACCCGAAGCACCGATGCCCAGCCGGGGCCGCTTACTCGGCAGTGCCGGGGCGAAATGCTCCAGCAATGCGTCGAATACATCATTCTCACGCGCGAGAATGGCGTAGATCATCGGGCTGCGCCGCCGTGATACCGCGTCCATAGCCGCCAGCGTGTTACGCGCAACGAAGGCGAGTTCGGCAGGACCAAGCATGATCGCTCGCCCCATGACCTGCAATAGATCATGTCTGCGCCGCTGTGCGGCCAGCCGCATCGCACTCAAAACCACCCGCGCACCAAGGCTATGGGCGACGAAATCGACCGGGTGATCAGGATAGACCCGCGCGAGCAGTTCGACCGTCCGCAACAGCGCACGCCCTGCCCCCTCCGCATTACCATACGCCACACAAAAGCGCCCCAGCCGCGTAGCCGGACGACTGCGCCATCCAAATGCGACGCACAAACCATCTTTGCCGGTCGTATCATCGGGAGAGAACCCCAATCCAAGGGGCCAGCTTTCGGTCTTCTGCCAGCGATCACTACGCCCACGAACAGGATCGAAGCTGAATAATGTTTGGTGCGGATCGGCGAGCGGTACCGCGAAAGGATCGTATCGATAGCCATGAACGAGGATAACGATGGGGGCATTGGCGGGAAGTTCGGGCGCAGCGTTACGGATTGTGGAACACATCAGCACATCGGCTTGATGCCCGTTTTCGGGGCAATACAGCCGTGGTGTGTCGTCGGCTACCGCCAAACGAAGCATCGCCATATCTGGTGCCCCCTTATTCTTGCAGTGTCACCCTAATCTTATTCGAACGCCGCACTTCCCCTTTGCCACGTCGACGCAAATGTAACGCTTACGTTCATCATTTCCGTCGCTTAGAGTATACGCCATCCGTATGTGCATTCACTTAACGTGCACAGATCAAGCCATTCGGAAGTCACAGGAGCGTAACAATATGTAGTATGAACCTCGGCTATGCCGCCGTCTGATCGGAAACGTCGGGGTATAGCTCATTCATTATCGTCGATATCCCATTGCCCTGCACGAGACGAACATGTTCACGTTTCAGCGCGCGGGGATGATCCGCACCGCAGGAATGGGCGATGAGGTTTACCCCGTATTCTATCTTCTTCACGAAATTCGCGACCCGCACCGATTTTTCTTCCGGGTCGAGGCCCTTTTGAAGCCGACGATTATGGGTCGTGATGCCGGTCGGACAGGTATTCTTGTTGCACTTCAACGACTGGATGCAACCCAAGGCAAACATGAACCCGCGTGCCGAATTGACGAAATCCGTCCCCGCACAATAGGCCCAAGCAACCTCCGCCGGTGTCACCAGTTTCCCGGAACAAACCACCTTCACCCGATCACGCAACCCATGCCGAACCAGCGCATCAACGACTAACGGCAACGCCTCACGGATAGGCAGGCCCACATTATCCATCAGCGGCATGGGTGCCGCACCTGTACCCCCATCGCCGCTATCCACCGTGATGAAGTCGGGGGCCGATTGCGGCCCGCGTCGATTGATTTCTGCACATAGATCATCCAGCCAGCCCGGCGCACTCACCACAGTCTTGATCCCGGTCGGCTTGCCCGTCACGCGACGCACCCGGTCGATGAAGTCCAGCAATGCGGGATTATCGGGTACTTCGGGGTGACGATTGGGCGAGATGGAATCCTTGCCTTCGGGAATGCCGCGCACCTTCGCGATTTCGGGCGTAATCTTGGAGCCGGGCAACATTCCCCCCTTACCCGGCTTCGCCCCCTGACTCAGCTTGATCTCGAACATCCGCACCGTTTCGTAGGCAGCGATATCGCGTAGTTTCGCTTCGTCCAGCCCGCCATCATCCGTTCGCACGCCGTACTTGGCGGTGCCGATCTGAAACACGATGTCACACCCACCCTCGAGGTGATAATCCGACAAGCCACCTTCACCCGTATTCAGCCAGCACCCCGCCATCTTCGCCCCCCGCGACAGCGCCTGAATGGCGGGCTTCGAGATCGAGCCATAGCTCATTGCGGATACGTTGATGATCGATTGCGCCGCATAGGGATGCGCCGTCCCCGCGCCGATGGTAACCGGGGGCGTATCGACGTCATGCTCGTCCAACACAGGAAATGGTGCGTTGATGAAGATCGCAGTGCCGGGCGGTGTCAGGCTACGGGTCGACCCGAAGGCCGAAGTGTTATCCCGACCCTCCGACGATTTTTCGATCCAATCACGCTCCGCCCGGTTAAAAGGCATCTCCTCGCGGTCCATCGCAAAGAAATACTGCCGAAAAAACTCGCCAAGCGTTTGAAACAGATACCGAAACCGCCCGATCACCGGATAGTTGCGGCGCACGGCATCGTGAGTCTGCGATATGTCGATAAAAAACAATACCACGACGGCAAACGCCAGCAGACCAAGAACGAAAAGCAGCAGGTTTGACAGCAGGATTACGCCATCGAGCATGGGGTCGAACATCGGCATGGACTCGGTTCTCCGAATGACAAAATCGTCTTTCGCAGAGACTTAGCCCGACCTGCCGCTCAACGCGACCGGCTCTGAGAATTTTGTGATCAGGTGACGGCGCTAGGCCGCAGTAACGCCCGTCTGACCCTGCGCCACCCACCGATCAGAAATGACGCAAATCCTGCACCGAAGACAAAGCCGACGAAGGCATACAACGCCCCTTCGGTCGTGGTCGGCACCGCAGGGCGGTAGTCATCGATAGCGCCCGCGAACAACGAAGGATCGCGATACTTCACGAACAATGCGGGCCGTTCCAGCATCGCCGCATCGACCAATGCCTGTCTGTGCGCCTTGATCCGCTCGAACCGGTCGAGCGCCACCTTCATCGAGGCACCACGCTTGCCGATGAAACCGTCTTCCACGTCATCATAGCGCGCTAACGCCGCCTCGCGCGTCAAACCCTCGCTCGCCGCATCGGCATCGAACCGCTCAACAACCCGCGTCAATTCCTGCACGGCACCACCAAGGCGCTGTTGATATTGCTGCATGATTTCAGGAACCTGCGACGCGGCAACGGCCCCCATCAATCCGGCGGCAACTATAAGAACGCGCGCAATCATTCCTGTGCCTCCATCATGTCAGGTATCATTTACATGCCCTTCGAAAACGTCCTTTTCAAGATATGCCGCACCCAAGGCCGCCGAAACCCGCGCAAAATGGGGGGCCAGTGCTTTTGGTTCCGTCGCCTCCCGGTGGCTACCAATCCATGCGAGCAGCGCAAGACGACGCAGCATGACGAACGTACCGATCATCGCCTCATCCGCCTGCGGCATGGGGCGCACCGTCCGATACCCCCGCAGCCATTGGGCCAGCAAACCCGGCACCTGCGGATCATCTTCCATAAAGCTAACGGCAGCGGCAAAATCGTATCCGAACCACCCAAACCCGCAATCGTCAAAATCGATCAAATGCAACCGATCCCCATCCACTAGCAGGTTCGCAAGCCGCAGGTCCGCATGGATCAGACCGTAGCGCTTCGCATCCTTGCCATATGCCGCAAGTCGCGCCATCACCACCGTTTCGACCCGCTCAAGAACATCCCGCACCTCATCGGTCACATTCGGCGCATCCCGCCAGTCCCCCCAGGTCGCATCCGACCCGAAGACCGAATTCTCATCCCATGACATGCGCTCGAACCCGGCAGGGCGCACCCATTTTTGCGCATGATCGTGCAGATGCGCCGTCTGCATTCCGAGGGCAAAGAACGCATCATTAAGACGACCGGCGGGGTCGGGATGCCGACCCGGCAAATGCTCGAACATAACTGCATAGCGCGTATCACCCGCCGAGAGCGAGATACGCTGAACGCGCTCTCCATCGCCCCCCAATAGGATACGCGGCGTGCTCAGATCAGTATCTGCCCGTATCGCATCCAGCCAAGCCAGCTCGGATTGAATTGCCGCAAGGCTATGATAGCCGGGGCGATGCACGCGAAGGATTGCTTTCCAATCCCCAGCAGCCACCCGATAGGTCAGGTTCTCCGAGACATTGATCAGATCGAGCGTCGATCCCGCCGGGACCGGCCACGACGCCAAAACCTCCGACGACGGGGAAGCAACGGGAATATCCATCGACGGACCTGCATAAGAAAATTCGCTGCGATATTATGGCGATAGCGCATCCGCCGATCAACGTAGAACTACACCCGGCGCAACATCCACCAACTTCACAGTTCCCATGATCGAAAAGACACTTAGGGTAAGGGCGCACCCCTGCGCCGGAGACTCCGCCATGACCAAGCCCTACGAAGACCTGCGTTCCGCCCGCTGGCTCGCCCAGGATGACCAGCAACGGTCGTGGAATCACCGCTCTCGCATCATGCAAATGGGCTACGGCGCGGAGGATTGGACCGGTAAACCCGTCATCGCAATCATCAACACATGGTCCGATATCAACCAATGCCACGCCCATTTTCGCCAACGGGTAGACGACGTGAAGCGTGGCGTTTACCAGTCGGGCGGCTTCCCCCTCGAATTGCCCGCAATTTCGCTATCCGAACCGATTGTGAAGCCTTCCACGATGCTCTACCGCAACCTTCTCGCCATCGAGGCCGAAGAATTGCTGCGCTCGCACCCCGTCGACGCGGCGGTGCTGATGGGCGGTTGTGACAAGACCACCCCCGGTCTCATCATGGGCGCAACCAGCATGGACCTCCCCTGCATCTTCCTGCCCGCAGGGCCGATGCTGCGCGGCAATTACAAGGGCGAGCCGCTCGGCTCCGGGTCGGATGTGTGGAAATATTGGGACGATGTACGCTCTGGCAATCTGGACATGGAGGATTGGCAAGACGTCATGGGCGGCATCGCCCGCTCCTACGGCCATTGCATGACCATGGGCACGGCCAGCACCATGACCGGCATCGCCGACGCCCTCGGCCTCACCCTGCCCGGCACCTCCTCGATTCCGGCGGCGGATGCCAACCATATCCGCATGGCTGCGGCCTGCGGGCGGCGGATCGTCGAGATGACGTGGGAAGACCTCAAACCCTCCGATATTCTAACCCGCGCCAGCTTCGAGAATTGCATCAAGGTCGCGATGGCAATGGGCTGCTCGACCAACGCCATCATCCACGTCATCGCGATGGCCCGCCGCGCCGGGGTCGATATCGGGCTGGACGATTTCGAGAAGGCCAGCCGCGAAATCCCCGTCATCGCCAATGTGCGCCCATCGGGCGAGACATATCTGATGGAAGATTTCTACTACGCGGGTGGTTTTCGCGGCCTGATGAAGCGGCTGGAGGGCCACCTCGACCTCACCGCCCTCACCGTCACGGGGCGCTCTTGGGGCGAAGCGTTGGCGGGGGCCGAAATCCACAATGACGACGTGATCCGCCCCCTCACCAATCCCATCTACGCCGAGGGCGCGCTGGCCGTGCTAAAGGGCAACCTCGCCCCCGGCGGCTGCGTCATCAAACCCAGCGCCTGCGCCCCCCAATTCCTCAAGCATAGCGGCCCGGCGGTGGTCTTCGACAGCTACGAGCAGATGAAGACATGGGCCGATGATGACAGCATCGACGTCACCCCCGACACGGTGATGGTCCTGCGCAATGCGGGGCCGGTGGGCGGGCCGGGGATGCCGGAATGGGGGATGTTGCCGATCCCGAAAGTCCTGCTGAAGCAAGGCGTGCGAGACATGCTCCGCCTCTCCGATGCCCGGATGAGCGGCACCAGCTACGGTGCCTGCATTCTGCACATCGCCCCCGAAAGCTTCATCGGCGGCCCCCTCGCCTTGGTCGAAACGGGCGATATCATCAGCGTTGATGTCGACGCCCGCACGATATCCCTCGACGTGCCGGACGACATTCTACAGGCCCGCCGCGCCGCATGGACCCCACCCCCACCGCACTACACCCGTGGCTACGGCTGGATGGTTGCCCAGCATATCCAACAGGCCGATAAGGGCTGCGACTTCGATTATCTCGAACG
>CALJIU010000279.1 GCA_937974055.1 uncultured Neomegalonema sp.
CATCAAATCCGACCACGCCTTTCGCGCGACCTCTAACCTTGGGCGGTCGACCGAGATGACCTATGGCGGGGCGCTGAGTTTCCTGCGGCGGCGGTATACGCGCGATCTGGCGGGGGTGGATGTGGCGGTGACGGGGGTGCCCTATGATGCGTCCGTGACCTACCGGCCCGGTTGTCGGCTGGGTCCACAGGCGATCCGGGCGGCGTCGGTGCAGCTTGCCGAACTCAAGGCGTTTCCGTTCGGGTTCGATCCGTTCGAGACGCTGGCAGTGGTGGATTACGGTGATTGCTTCATCGATCCGCACCATCCGGCCACGGTGCCGCAATCCATCGAAGACCACGCGGCGGAGATCATCGCGTCGGGGGCAAAACTTCTGAGCCTCGGCGGCGATCACTTCGTCGCCTATCCGCTGCTGAAAGCCCATGCGGCCAAGCATGGCCCGGTCGCGCTGCTGCAAGTCGATGCCCATTGCGATACGTGGGAGGATGATGCGGGTCGCCTCGACCACGGCACCATGTTCGCGCGGGGGGTGGCCGAAGGGATCATCGATGTCGAGCGGTCAATTCAGGTCGGCCTGCGCACTTATAATGACTCGTCGCATGGGTTCGAGATCCTGACCGCACCGTGGGTTCATCGGAACGGGATCGATGCCACGCTGGCCGTCATCCGCGAGCGGATCGGCGATGCGCCCTGCTACATGTCCTTCGATATCGACGGGCTGGACCCGGCCTTCGCGCCGGGCACGGGGACGCCGGTGCCGGGGGGGCTGGCCAGTTGGCAGGCGCTGGAGCTGGTGCGGGGGCTGGGGTCGCTGGACCTGATCGGCATGGATATCGTCGAGGTATCGCCCCCCTTCGATCAGGCGGAGATCACGGCGCTGGCGGCGGCGCATATCGCCCATGACTGGCTGTGCCTGCTGGCCGAGAAAAAGGGCGCAATCCGGGTGCCGGTCGGGCGGATTTGACCCGAATTGAGACTCCCATCACGCAGTCATGCGGTATTCAAACACCTCAAAAGACTCAAGAAACCATCATAACCCGCACTTATAATTGAAAAAAATCAATTTGAGGTATTGCATTTCTCTCAGTCCCGTTTACACATGGCGTACGGCAAAAAAAGCACGCAACGACGTGTTGGATCGAGACAGGAGACTACGAGCATGAACAAAGCGACCGGCGGCCTTATTGCCGCAGCTGTCGCCGTCGTCGTCGCAGGCACGGCATCGGCACAATCCACGGGCTACCAGTATCAGGTGCCTTCTTATGGTCAGCAGACGCAGCAGACCTATCAGGCACCCCAGCCCGGCACGACCTATGGCGCACCAGCCGCCAATTACGGTGCACAGGGCGGCGTAACCTATGGTGCCCCCACGACCACGTATGGCGCACCGACGACGACCTATGGCGCACCAACGCAGGGCGGCTCCGTCACCTATGGCACACCGCCAAGCGGCTACGAGCAAAGCGGTACCACGACCTATCAGGGTCCACAGGCCGCCGGTACCGTCTATCAGCAGCCCGGCTACCCCGTGCCGCAGCCCTATATCCCCGGCGGTTTGCCACAGGGCTACCCACAGCAGCCAACCTTCCCCGGCTTCCCAACGACGGGCTTCCCGACCACGGCCCCCGCCAATCCGGCACCGGCACCCAAGCGGCCTGAAATCGAAGATACGGACGCCTGGACCTTCGCAGTCGCACGCTACTACCCCGCAATCCGGGCCTGCCTGCGCAATACGAACGTGAAGAACCCGGTCATCGCCAATGTGCAGGAACGCCGCAACGCGACGGTCATGCTGATCGGACAGGGCGGCACCGCCGAATACTCGATCTGCCGCACGGGCCTGAACGGTACGAAAGTCCGCAAGGGCAAGGACGAGCGCGGCCTTCCACCAGCCTTCTACGCACCGCTCGGCACGGCCTTCACGATCACCCCCGACCGGCCCTTCCAGCCCGTCGTGGATACCGGCCAGCGTCTGCTTGGCTGGATCGTGCGCACCACGCCCGTCCGCCTCGACGTCTATGGCGGCGGCAATCGTCGGTTCGACGGCGTTGCAATCAACCCCGTCACGGTGAATGCAGACGCACAATAAGACGATACTTCCTGATTGATGTCACCTATGCCCCGGTCGTTATGGCCGGGGTTTTTTCGTGGGCGCGCCGCCTCAACACATTCCCGCGAGGGCGGAATTTGGCGGTGGCAGGAGCACGGAAGACAAGGCTAGTTTTATCGAAACACAGCGATTGAGAGGGAATGATGATCCAGCACCTTTTGTTGGCGGCGACGGTCGCGGCCCTTACCATATCGCCCGCCAGCGCCACCGTTATCGGCGGTGAAATCCTGCGCCAGAACGGCACGGGAAAATTCGTCAAGCTCGATACGGACGAGCCATTCGCGGTCGGGAACGATACCTTCAACGACCCGAACCTCTACGCTTTCGATGAAGATCAGAATATCCTGCTCGAAGACCCCATTCGCGTTGATATCGGCGGCGAGGATGGCCAGATCGCTGCGGATACGGTCGTGGCCAGCCATTACGTTTTCTTCGACAGCATCGCGGGCATTCATATCGGCTATGTCGATTTCGATTCCGCCGTGCTGGGCATCGCCGCGTTTCAGGACACGATGGGGGCAACCGATTTTCTCGCCAACACCACCGTCACCTATCTGGGCGAAGACCTGCGCGGGCTTGAGCGGGGCGATTACGTTTGGATCGACAAGGACGACCCGCATCGCGTCTGGGTCTACTGGGCCGGATCCTCGCCGGGCGATTACATCCGCGTGTTCACCGCGAAATCGGCGGGGGCGTATAGTTGACAAGCGCACGACACTGGCTTGAAGCGAAGCGCAGCTTGAAGTAAGGCTCCGCGCATCCTTCAACAGCCCATACGGAGCCGTCCCCATGTCCAACCGCTCGCTTCTCGTCCTTCCCGGTGACGGCATCGGCCCGGAGGCCATGACGCAGGTCAATCGCGTCATTGGCTGGTTCGGCGAGAAGGAAAGCGTCAGCTTTGACGTGGAGGAAGACCTCGTCGGCGGCGCGGCAATCGACGCGCATGGCATCCCGCTGCATGACGACACCATGGCAAAGGCGATGGATGTGGATGCGGTTCTGCTCGGCGCAGTGGGCGGGCCGAAATGGGATGATCTGGAT
>CALJIU010000280.1 GCA_937974055.1 uncultured Neomegalonema sp.
AGAACCGCGCTCCGCCTATCGGGGTTCCGGGTCTGCGCCCGGAACAGAGCAATCATTGATCACCGGCATCGCTATAAATGACGCTTTGCAGATGCGGGACCTGCTGCAATCTGCGATCACTGTGATTTACGATTATCCTCAATCACCAAGCGCCATGACAGGCGTTGTTGCGGGGCGCGCGGGCGGCTATCTTCCGCCCATGCGTGCCTCTTTCCTTTCTTCGCTGATTCTCCTCGCTGCCTTCGCACATCCCGCGATGGCGCAGGAAAAGCCGAGCGATATCGTGATCGAGGCCGTATCCGTGCAGGCGGCGGCAGACGGGCAGGGCGCGCCCTTTCTGCCCGGTGCGCTGGTCGATGCCGTGATCGAGATGCGCAATCGGGGCGACGCGCCCCTTGATCTGCGCCGCATCGTGATTCAGTCCTCAGGCTCTCTCACGCTGATGGACCCTGCCACCGATACGCTGGATAATGATTTCGACGGTCGCACCGATGACCGCGCCGAGGCGCTGCAACGCAATGGCGAGGATGGGGCGGCTTGGCGCTTTCGCGGCGATGGTATCCGCATTGCCCCCGGTGACGATCTGCGCCGCGTGATCCGCTTTCGTGTGCGGCGGAATGCGTTGGCGGGCACTGCCGGTTTCTTTTCCCTGTCCACCGGCACCACCCTCGCCGAAGGTGCGCGCAGTCGCCCGCAACGCACGCGCCGGGTCTTTCCGGTCACCTTCACCCCGCCGCAGGTTACCCTCGTATCGAGTGAGGGCGGTCCGTTGACCCTTTCGGATGAGCCGACCCTCACCACCCGCATCGTGATGCCCGGTGGTATCGCCCCCGATACGCGGTTGATCCTTGCGCTGTCCCCATCGCTGCGCGCCGCCGCCATCGAGGGCATCGAAACGGGCGCTGCCGTCACCTGCGAAGCCGAAACCGCCGACCTGACCGAAGACGGGGCCGAGGCGGCCTTGGGGCGCTGCGAGGTCGATGGCACCCGCCCGGAAGCGGACCGCTTGATCCGATTGTTGGTAAGAACGACGCCGGTTGATATCGACCCCGCCGACACTGAACAGAGCCTTGACGCATGGCGCGCCATCCGGGCAACCATGACGATTGCGAGCGGTGCGACGACCCTCGCGGCGACCCGGTTCGACACCCGCCTTGTCGGCCCTTTGCCTATCGTCACCGCCGTGCCGCAGGAGCCTACCACCCACCGCCCCGGCGACACCATCTCCCGCAGCTTTCGGATCGAGAACCGAGGGGATCGCCCGCTCACCGATGCGCGTATCCGCCTTGTCGATACCGACGCTTTCGCCTGCCGCAGTGTCGTGGTGGAGGGGCGGATCAACGCCATCCCTTGCGATGAGTTCGCGCCGTTGCCATTCGCATTGCCCGCCGGTGAGGCCGTGACGGCCACGATAACCGCCCGCTTGCGCCCGGATGCCTTGATTGGGGCGGATACGGGCCTCGCGGTCGAACTTTTCGCCGATCCCCTTGGCGCGACGCCGTTCCCGATTACGCCGCTGCGCATGGTCTCCCATACCAGCCCCAGCCTTGAGGTCGCCATGGCGAGGGATTGGTCGGTCGAGGGGCCGCTGACCAGTGGCACCATCGGCCAATCCGCCCGCCTACGCATCCGGGGTACGCTGCCGGCGGGCCGCTATTCCGGCGATGTGCGCCTGCTCGCGCGGATGGTCGATGCGCGCACGGGTGCGCCGGTCATGCCCGCGCGGGTTACCATCGGCAAAGCACGCCTTACCGTTGTCGATCCCGATGGCAAAACCGTCTTCGAGACGAAGACCGTCGAAACGGTGCCCGACACGATCTGGTCGCAGCATATCCAGTCTTTCGATCTGCGGGGGGATGACGCGGCGGCGGACAGCGCCCGTGGGTTCACCGCCGACCTCGATGTCACGCTGACCGATGATCCCAGCCTGCGCCGCGACCGCGTTCTGGAATTGACCGCCGAATCCACCGCCTATGGCGACAGCACGGTGGCGAGCACGTCATGGGTCGAGGTGCTGATTACCGAACCTGACTTGCGGCTCAAGCTGTTTTCCCTCGATGAAGACCGCATCATCCAACCGGGTGAGCCGCTGGCCGTCGTGGCGCTGGCCTGCAATTACGGCGACGGGGCCGCCTATGGCAGCAGTTTGCGCCTTTCCCTGCCTGCACGCTTGGAACCCGATACCACCGCCACCCGCGCCTTCACCATCCCGTTGGAGGCGGTACAGACCCGCGCTTTCGGTATCTTGTCAGAGGATGCGACGCCGGAAGACCGGGCGCAGGTGACGGTCGATGCTGAAGGGGGGCTGCTGACCCTCGACCAGAACACGGCGACCCTCGATCCGCGCCAGTGCCTTGGTGTCGAGATGCGCGGATCGCTTGGTACCGACCGCACCGGCAGCGCCACGAATGTCGCCGTCGAAGCGGGGCTTGATCCCTATTTCAGCATGGCGGGCCGTGACGATGCGCGCCTCTATCCCGGCGGTGGCAATTCCGCCCTGCGTTTCCGCGTCCCCGCCGTGCGTTTCGGCCCATCCGACACGATCCGTCTGGATGGTGCGCGCCGGGTCGAGCACCCGGTATCGCTCGCCGTTCCCGCCTATCTCGGCCCGTTCCGCCTGTCCCTGTCGCCCGAAAGCTCGACCGGCCTCGATTGGGCGTTGTTCGAGCGGTCGCCGATGGGCGATTTGTCGCCATGGGAGGAAGGGGCCGACTACCCCGCCGGTGCGGTCCTCGACCTGACGATGCGCACCGATGCGCCCACGATCCTGCCCCTCGGTTGGGCCGATACCTCGACGTTGCGCGCCGTCATCCTCGCCGAAGACGGGCGCAGCTTTGCCGCGACCCTGCGCCTTGTGATCCGCAGTGGCAGCGGCCCGGCCAATGCCATCGAAACGACCAAGCGTGTGGCCCTCGACCGCGATTGCGATGGGTCGCTCAATGACGAGATCGCGCAGGATGCGGTGTTCGAGGCGGGCAAGGACGCCGCTGTCGGTGATTGCTTGATCGTGCGAATCGAATTCACCAATGGCGGCGATGACGAGATCGAACGCATCGTCATTCGCGACGCACTTTCCGCGCGCACGACCCTATTGCCCGACTCGCTGTCGGTTCGCATCTCGCCCGAACCGCTCGACCGCATGATCCCCCCCGATCCAGAGCGCGACATCCTCGAATGGGAATTCGAGGGGTTGTTCCGCCCCGGTGCCGTTGGCGAGGTCGAATACGGCCTGCGCCTCGATCCCCCCCCTCCCAGAGCCGGAAGGCCATGACGATGACCGACGACCGATATCCTGTGGTGCGCCTGCGCCCCAATCGTGGCAAAGCCTATCTCGGCGGCCATCCGTGGGTCTACAAGGACGAGCTGGTCCTCGACCGGCGCACCGGCAATATCGCCCCCGGCACGCCGGTCTTGCTAGAGGATGCCAAGCGCGTACCCGTGGGCGTCGTGGCGCTGAACACCGCGTCCGGCATCGTCGCCCGCGACCTCGACCGTGATCTGGACGCGGAAATCACAACGGACTGGATTGCGGGCCGCTTGTCTCGTGCGCTGGCGCTGCGTGAGCAGTTATTCCCGCGTCCCTTCTACCGCCTGACTCATGGCGAGGCCGATGGTTTGCCGGGCCTCGTCATCGACCGGGCCGATACGCTGCTGGTGATCCAACCGAACACGGCATGGGCCGAGGACCGCCTGACCGATATCGTCGCGGCCCTCGATGCGATGCTGTCCCCCGAAACCATCGTCATCAACCGCGACAGCCGGGGCCGCGTGCAAGAAGGGCTGGAGGGTGGGCGCGAGGTGTTACGCGGGTCGCTGGATGCGCCGGTGAAGGTCGAGACGGGCGGTATTCCGCTCTATGCCGATATCGCCGAAGGGCAGAAGACCGGCGTTTATTTCGACCAGTTCCCCAACCACGCCTATATCGCCGATCTGGCATCGGATAAGCGCGTGCTGGACGTTTTTGCCCATACGGGGGGCTTTTCGCTGGCCTGCCTTGGGGCGGGCGCGGCCCATGTCACCGCCATCGACAGTTCGGCCCGCGCCCTCGATCTTGCGCGTCGGTCGGCGGAGGAGGCAGGGGCAGCGGATCGGATGGATATCCGCCAATGCGATGCGTTCGACGGGATGCGTGCGCTGGCGGGGGAGGGTGAGCCGTTTGATATCGTCATTTGCGATCCCCCCGCTTTTGCCCCGCGCAAGGATGCCCTTGATGCGGGTTTGCGCGCCTATGAGCGGACCACCCGTCTCGCCCTGCCGCTGGTGACACAGGGCGGCATCCTCGTCTTGTGCTCCTGCTCCCATGCGGTTACGCCCGATGCCCTGATGGGGTCGGCGCAGCGGATGTTCCACAAGACGGGCCGCATTGCGCGCCTGATCCATTCGGGCCGTGCCGGACCCGACCACCCCGTCCACCCCGCCTTGGCCGAAAGCGGCTACCTGAAGGTTCTGGTCTTCGCGCTGGATTGATTTGGAGAAACCACCCATGTTCTACGAACCGAAAAACGGTCACGGCCTGCCGCATAACCCTTTCAAGGCCATCGTTGCCCCGCGCCCCATCGCATGGGTCAGCAGCCTCAGCGGCGAGGGCGTCGCCAATCTTGCGCCCTATAGCTTTTTCAACGCCGTCAGTGACGCGCCGCCCATGCTGATGATCTCGTCATCGCCGGTGCCGGATAGCCGGGGCAAGGACACGCTCGACAATATCCTGAAGACCAACGAGTTCGTTGTGCATATCGTCCCCCATGCCATGCGCGATGCGATGAATGTGACCTCCGGCGACTACCCGCCGAATGACGATGAATTCGTGCGGGCGGGTTTGGAAAAGGCTCCCTGCAACCTCGTCTCACCGCCCCGCATCGCCGATGCCCCCGTCGCGATGGAATGTCGTCACCACATCAATCTCGGCCTGCCCGGCGAGGGCGGCGTGCGCGGGTCGCATGTCATCTTTGGCGAGGTCGTCGGCATTCACATCGCCGATTCGGCACTGAAAGACGGCATGCTCGACGTGACCGCCTACAACCCGCTCGCGCGGCTCGGCTACATGGATTATTCCAGCGTAACGGACGTCTTTTCGCTGAACCGCCCGAAGGTGTGA
>CALJIU010000281.1 GCA_937974055.1 uncultured Neomegalonema sp.
ACATCGTCGAGCGGCAGGAGATGCTGCACCAGATGTCCATCGACATGGCGGCGGAGTTGGACAAGCAGATGATCGCGTCGATGGGGCGGACCTTGAGCGATTATCGTGGGGCTGCGGGCGGCTGACGACCGCCCTTTGCCGGGGTGATGCTACAGTTCAAGGCAATCGCTCGAAGAAGAAATCATGCTGCCCCGAACGCAATGCGGCATGGAATGACGCTTTGCAGATGCGGGGCCTATAATTCCGATGGCGGCGATCACTGACCGCTCTGTTCCGGGCGCAGACCCGGAACCCCGATAGGCGGAGCGCGATTCTGCGAGGCTCCGGGTCTTCGCCCGGAGCAGAGTGGAAAAATGAAAACGGTCGGCGATCTCCGCCACTGGTATAATTTGTCGTCAACGCAAAGCATAAGGAGACCCCACCGCTGCGCGGGGCCATCCAAGTGCGGGGCAGCGAAAAGTTCTTTCAAGCATCCACCCCATCAATTGCCCTGTGCTACAGATCGGAAACCTGAATTTTCTTCGCGAACATCTGGTAGCCGACATCCGCGAGGTCGGTTTTCGCGGGGGCGGCGCGCAGGTCGCCGGTCACGCGGAAGGGCATCCAGATATTCTTTTCCAGCTCCTCCATCGGGATCCCCTCTTCGTATTCGATGAAGACGACCTGATTGGGGGGCGGGGGTGGAACGTGGATGCACGCGCCCATATACGGGACGAGTACGAAGGCTTTCGCCTCGGTCGCCTCGAAATCGAGCGGGACGAGGTAGCCTTCGAGCGACACGGTTTCACCGTCGAGCGCCTGAATCAATTCGGTGCCGTTTTCGTCGATCAGGGCCATCGCAGTGGCGATTTCCTGATCGCTCATGGTGTCGATCATCGCGTTGAGTTGTGCGGCGGCGGCCTGAGCCTGTGGGGACAGGGGGGGTGATAGATCGCCCCATTCGATGTCCTTTGCACCCGCTGCCTTGCCGCCGGGTGCTTCTGATGAGCCGAAAAGCGCGTCGGAGAGTTTTTGGAAATCGAATGCTTGGGCATGGAAGGCGCTGGGAACGGCTAGGCCGAGGGTCATTGCAAAGACCAAACTACGCATGGGGTCAGCTCCTTATCGACATGCCATCGGCGAGGGAGCGCCGATACGCGCGCCATGCCGGAATAAGACCAGCGGCAATCCCTGCCGCTATTACGATACCCAGTATAGCGCAATCACGCAGGCTGGGCGCATCAATTTTTAGATAGATGCCGAATCGCGCATCGAGAACGGGCTGTAGCGTGAAGAGGAGAAGGTAGAGAAGCCCCAATCCCAGCGCCGCCCCCGCCAGCGTGATCAACCCCGATTCCGCCGTTAGCAGCGCCGACACCGTACGGGGGCTGGCCCCGTTGGCGCGCAGGATAGCCATTTCCCGCCGACGCTCCTGTAGCGAGGCGAGCAGGGTCGTCACCAGCCCCAGCAACGCCGTGACGATCACCATCAGCGATACGGCGGATAGGGCGCGCTCTGCCACGCCGACGAGGGACCAGAGGTTCGACAGCGCGACCCCCGGTAGGATCGCCGTCAATGGCTCGGCCTCGTATTCGTTGACGTAGCGTTGGAAGCGGAAGGTCGTGATGCGCGATTTCAGGCCCACGAGCGCCGCCGTTACCGTCTTGGGCGTCAGGTCAATGTTGCGAACGCGCTCGGCGGGGATTCTTAGCCCTTCGACCCGCCCGCCGCCTTGCCAATCGACATGGATCGCTTCGATTGCCTCCAGCCCGACATAGACGGCGCGGTCGACGGGGGTGCCGGTCTTGGCGAGGATACCGGCAACGCGGAAGGGCTTGTCGTCATGCTCGGCCCCGCTGCCCCGGCCCGTGCCGTGGGAGACGATGATGCGGTCGTCCACTTTGTAGCCCAGCGCCGCCGCCACATCCGCGCCCACGACCGTATCGAACAGGTCATCGAAGGGCTGCCCCGCCGCGAAGCGCAGGCCGGTATCGCGGCGATAGCGGTAATGGTCGAAGAAGCCGGTGGTGGTGCCGACGACGCGATAGCCCCGGTGACTGTCACCCAGCGAGATGGGAACGATCCAGTCGACCTCCTTGCGCCCGGCGATATCCTGATAGCTGTCCCATGTGACATTGTTCGTCGCATCGCCGATGCGAAAGACCGAGTAGAGCAAAAGCTGCACATCGCCCGCCCGCGCCCCGACGATGAGATCGGTGCCGGAAATCGTGTTCGCGAAGCTTTCCCGCGCGCCCGTGCGCAGCTTTTCCACCGATAGGAACAGGGTGACCGACAGGGCGATGCCGAGAATCGTCAGGATCGCGGTCAGACGGCGGTTCCATAGGGACAGGAGGGCGAGGCGCAGGAGGCTCATGCCGCCACCTTGCCGGTCACGCGGGCGATGTCGTCGAGCCGCACGGTGCGGTCGAAGCGGTCGGCCAGCGTTTCGTCATGCGACACCATCAGGAGCGCGGAATCAGCCTTTTCCAACTCTGCCGTCAGAAGGTCGAGAAAGGCCCGCGCGTTGGTGCGGTCGAGCGCCGATGTCGGTTCGTCGGCGAGGATGATGCCCGGTCCCCCGATCAAGGCGCGGGCGGCGGCGACGCGCTGCTGCTGCCCCACGCTGAGGGTGCTGGCCCGTTGATCGAAGAGGGTGGTGTCGATGCCAAGCGCGCCCAGCAAGCGTGCCGCCTCGCCCCGTGCATCGCCCGCGCGCTTTCGACGTAATCGTGAAAACCGCAAGGGCACCAGCACGTTGTCGATGGCCGAGAGCCAGGGCAGAAGGTTAAACATCTGGAAGACGATGCCGAAGCTATCCACGCGAAAGCGGTCGATCCGTGACCCGCGCAGGCCGGTGATATCGGTGCCCAGCACGTCGATGCGCCCGCGCGAGGGGGTCGTGATCCCCGCGACGAGGTTGAGGAAGGTGGACTTGCCACCCCCCGACGGCCCCAACAGCAAGACACGTTCGCGGGGCTTTAGGTCGAAATTCGCAATCTCGATGCCGAAGCCGCCCGCCCATGAGAAGGCGGCGTCGCGGATGCTGAGGGCGGGGTCCGTGTCACTCAATCTCGAAAACCGTCTTGCTTGCATCGACTTCGCCCGCACTCTGCCCTGCGGCGGAGAGGATGACCACCTCCAGTTCTTCCGCGCTGGGGAAGGCGGTGAAATAGCCGAAGTCGATCTGGTCGAGGGCCGACGGGTTCTCGCAGGCGAGACGATAGGAGGCGGTCACCTCGGAATGGGTGTCTTCCTTGTCGTCGGCGTGATCGTCATGGGCGTGGTCGTCGTGATCGTGATCGTCGTGGTCCTTGTCGTCGTACTCTTCATGCTTTTCGTGATCGTCTTCGTCGTCATGGTCGCCGTGTTCGTGGACATTCCCGCCCGTTGCGCCGAAGCCAATCTCGATCTGCGCGATGGCGCATCCTGCCGCTGCGGGCATCGCGAAGAGGATATCCGGGCGGCTGAGGGCGGCGGCGGCACTCGCCATAGTCGCGCGCTGTTCCGCAGTCGAGGGGGCATGTTCGAAGCCGATGATATCGAAGGCGGGGGCGGATAGCTCGATCATCGCGTGGTCTTCTTCGATGGCCATCTGAAATGACCCATGCCCATGCTCATGCGCATCGGCCTCGCGCTTTTCTTCGGCAATGGCAGGGGTTGCGCAGAGTATCAGCGCAGCGGGCAACCAGCTTGCGAGTTTCATTCGATGGTACTCCGGTGTCTCTGTGTGATTACGTTATAACATAACATTTTTTGAGAAGGCGTCACCACCGATTTCTGGTATCGCTTTGCGCCGCCGTGTGGTCAGGGTCGTACCGGTGTGACCGGGGCGAGCATGATGGCGCGGGCGCGGTTGGAATCGGCGGTGATCTGGGCTTTCAGCGCGTCGAGGCCGTTGAATTTGCGCTCGTCGCGGATGTATTCGATCAGCGAGACGGCGATTTCGGTGCCGTAGAGGTCGCCGTCGAAATCGAAGAGGTGCGCCTCTAGAATCGGGACCGTCTTCTCGAAGGTCGGGCGCATTCCGATATTGGCGACGCCTGCGACGCGGCCCTTGCTGGGGCCGTCCATGATCTCGGCCTCCACGGCGTAGACGCCGAATTTGGGGGGGAGGATGCCGTCGAGGGCGAGGTTGGCGGTGGGGAAGGAGAGGGTGCGCCCGCGTTGGTCGCCTTGCTCCACGATGCCGCGAATGCGGTGCGGCTCGCCCAAGATCGCGGCGGCGTCGGCGGGCTTGCCATCGCGCAGGGCGGCGCGGGCGGAGGAGGAGGAGTAGAGCGCGCCTTCCTCGTCGGCCACGGTGTCGAGGGCGGTGACGCCG